>CAIRHD010000523.1 GCA_903878265.1 uncultured Bacteroidales bacterium
ATACATTTATCCACATCAATATAGAACAGCCGCAATTCCTTGCAAACGCCTGCCCTGCATTTACGATCGAAAACATGTTCTTCAAATTCTTCCCTAAACCATTTCATGGCACTCATTAGCGGGTTCGGGGCTGTTTGCCCCAATCCGCATAAGGATGTATCGCGAATAACTTCTGAAAGATCAGCCAATTGCATAATACCTTTAAACCTTTCGAGCACCTCAAACCCTGATTCGCCGGTTGGCCTGCGCGTAATATTTTCGAGAATTTCGTGAATACGCCGAGTACCTTCGCGGCATGGGATACATTTGCCACAGCTTTCTTTTTGAAGGAAATTCATGAAAAATTTGGCAATATCTACCATACAAGTATCTTCGTCCATCACGATCATACCGCCCGAACCAATTATAGCTCCTTCCTTCCATAAAGATTCGTATCCAACAGGCAAATCAAGCTGCGATGCCGGAAGACAACTCCCTGATGGCCCACCAATTTGAACTGCTTTAAAATCGCGGCCACCCTTTACGCCACCGGCAATTTTAAAAATTATGTCCTTTATTTTTGTTCCCATCGGTACTTCAACCAGACCAGTAATCATGGCCTTACCAGAAATGGCAAAAACTTTGGTTCCACGAGCTTCCTGAGTACCTATTTCGTTGAACCGCTGCGGTCCATGACGAAGGATGAATGGAATATTGGCCAATGTTTCAACATTATTGATCACTGTAGGTTTGCCAAAAAGCCCTTCTAAAGCTGGGAAAGGAGGTTTTGGTCGCGGCATTCCGCGCTTGCCTTCTATGCTGTTTATTAGTGCAGTTTCTTCACCACAAACAAATGCGCCAGGCCCCCGAACCAACGTGATTTTAAAATCAACACCACTATTGAATACATTATAACCAATGAACCCAAAATCCTTTAACTGGTTTAATGACTGATTTAACATAAGATATGCCTGGCTATATTCGTCCATAACATAAATATATGCCTTTGTTGCACCGATTGCATACGCTGCGATAGCAATTCCTTCGAGCAATAAATAAGGATCGCCTTCAATTACGGCACGATCCATAAAAGCGCCGGGATCGCTTTCGGCTGCATTACAAATAAGATATTTTTGGTCGCTGACAGAATTTTGCGCTGCAATCCATTTTTGTCCAGCAAGGTATCCGCCGCCACCTCTTCCACGCAAACCACTCTGATCAACTATGTTACATACTTTTTCACCAGTATAATTGCGGATGCATTTAAGATAAGTTTGATAGCCGCCCCTTGCAATATAATCTATTAATGAATCGGGGTTGCTAATTCCACAGTTGGCCAAAACAATGCGGTGCTGTAGCTTAAAAAATGGCAACTCATCAATAATGGGCACATTGTCCCATTTGTTGTGCCGTTTGTTGTTGAATTGGCCAAACAATTGAGCAAAAGGAACTTCGCTATTAAAAATATCATCGAGCAAAGGTTCTACCAATTCGTGTGTTATGTTCCGGAAGGAAATCCGCGCTTTCCCTGGAAGCTGAATATCCACAAGTGGTTCATACGAACATAAACCTATGCACCCAACCTGAACAATTTCGGCTTTTATATTTTTTTCTGCCAGATAACTCATTGTGGCCTGATAGGTTGCATCGGCACCAGCAACTTTCCCACAAGTACCTGAGCCAATATAAACTACTGGCATATTAACCGAATCGTGCCGCATAAGAGCCAGATAATCTGAAACTTCCCGAATGCCCAAATCAGCTTTTGGCGCAAGTACTTTTTCGATCAAAAATTGTTTCTCGTCCATGAAAATGAGCCAATTTAAATGGTGCTTCGATATAAATCAATGATTTTGACAATGTCGGCAATGGCTATTGAGGTTTTGAATTCACCATTTACATTCATTACCGGTGCCGAACCACATGCGCCCATGCAGCTAACTGCTTCGAGGCTAAAACGGCCATCACGGGTTGTGTGCCCTTCTTTAATGTTCAACACCCTCTCCACTTCGCGCAAAATATTTGCTGAACCATGCATGTGGCATGATGTACCGCGACAGACCTTGATATGGAATTTACCCTTTTGCACAAACCGGAACTGATCATAAAAAGTTGCAATCCCGTAAACTTTGCTCGAAGGTAGCTTAATGTGTTGGCCAACCTTAAGGATAGCCTCTTCGTTCAGGTATCCAAATTCAATTTGAATATCCTGAAGCAAGGGCAAAAGTGATTCGCGCGAACCTGGTTTATACCTGTTTATAATTTCGTCGAGAGTGGCCTGCATGAAGAAATGTGATTTTATTAGCCAAATTGCTGACTACAAAATTAATATATTGATTTTTAAAAACTATTATATTGTGAAAAAAATAACAATGTTATTTCATTAACAGTGAATTTGGTATTTATTTTTATCTATATTTGTTTTCTGAATGAACGTATTCTTTTGGCCAATCTGTAGCATTATATTTTTAACACAATGGAAATCAACAAAAAAGAGGTAGTTATCTGTTTGGGAAGCTCATGTTTTGCTCGGGGTAACAAGCAATTGGTGAAGATTGTAAACGATTATCTCCGCGACAGGAACTTGCTGAATGACGTGCGTTTTCATGGCGAACGCTGTTTTGGGATTTGTTCTGTGGGACCATCACTCAAACTTGATGGTAAACTTATTGAAAAACAGGACGAAGAGACGGTGATAGCACTTTTAAACGATTTTTTTGAAACCACATGAAAGTAAATGGATTAAATATGTCGGAGTTATCGGTTAATGGCAAATAGCATGAAACCCATGAACCACCCAACCCATCAACAACTCAACCTCTCAACAACTCAACCAATCAACAACTCAACCCATCAACAACTCAACCTCTCAACAAATCAACCCATCAACCAACAACCAATCAACCAACAAAATGCAAGCACCTTTAGTCTATATAATCGAAGAAAAATGTAAAGTTTGTTATGCTTGTGTGCGGGTTTGCCCGGTGAAAGCTATTGAGTTGCGCCCATCGAGCGATATGCCTTATATTCAGCCCGATAAGTGTATTGGCTGTGGCAGTTGCTTAGAAGTATGCCATCCGGAGGCTATAAAATACTACGATTCCAAACCCGCCGTGAACGCTCATATCAAATCGGAACATAAAGTTGTGGCATTGGTGGATCCAAGTATTTCGGCTGAATTTGATGATATTACTGATTACCGCAAATTTGTAAAAATGCTACTCGAAATGGGCTTCGATTATGTTCACGATGTTGCTTTTGGCGTCGATTTGGTAGCTAAAGAATA
>CAIRHD010000524.1 GCA_903878265.1 uncultured Bacteroidales bacterium
ACCTGCCGGTATCATCAACTTTATAAGCAAAAACGGAGCTGTTGAAGGCGGCACTATTGGAACTACTTTTGGCCTCGATTATAAAAATTTAAGGACTGACTTTGAATACGGTGCGCCTATAGCCAATGGATGGCGTTTTCATTTGGGCGGTTTTTTCCGCACTGGCAATGGACCACGCGATGCCGGCTACACCGCCAATTACGGTGGTCAGGTAAAAGCCAACCTTACCAAAGAGTTTAAAAATGGGTATGTACGTGTTTATTTTAAACACCTCGACGACAAAGCAATTTCGTATATGCCAATGCCGGTTATGGCTTCAGGAACTGGAAAAGATCCTAATTTTGAATCCATCCCAGGCTTTGACGCAAAAAATGCAGCGTTGCAAAGTCCTGAATTTTTGCATATATTAAGCGTTGATGGAAACGGCAACAGCCGCACAACCAATATGGCCGATGGCATGCACCCAATTTCAAATGCATTTGGCACCGAATTTTCATTCGATTTGGGCGAAGGCTGGAAAATTACCAACAAAGGCAGAAAAGCATTCAATTCAGGTTCGTTCAATGCCCCATTCCCTGTTCAAATCATGAAAGCTGATGCCTTGGCCCAAAGTATTGGGGGCGCAAATTACACTGCCAGTTACGCTTACGGCGAAAATGCAGGCAAGGCTTTAACTGCCGCCGAGTTAACAAACTTAAACGGAAACGGGTTGTTAATGAAAATTGCCACTTTTGATGTCCAAATCAATAGTCTCGACAATTTTACCAACGATTTTTTCCTCACAAAGAAATTCAATAAGGTTAACCTTACCGCCGGATATTATAAAGCAAATCAGCGGATTAATATGACCTGGCTATGGCAAACCTATACCACCGATGTTCAAAGTCAACCACGCCTGATAAATATTGCAAGCGGCGACAGTTCCTTTTATAGCGAAGGTGGTCTTACGGCCCATGGAATACCAGCATGGGGAAACTGTTGCACCCGCGGTTACGATATGAACTATACAATTGATGCCCCTTATGCCAACGTAGGCGTTGAGCTTACGGATATGATCAATGTTGACGCCAGTATCAGGTACGATTTCGGGGATGCGGCCGGATATTACCTCGGCAATAAACAAGCTGCCATTGACGTGAACAACGATGGAACCATTTCACCAGTAGAAGAAAGTGTTACCGTTTTAAATACTTCGGAAGCTAAACCTGTGAACTATAATTTCAACTACGTTTCGTACTCCCTTGGCGCCAACCTCAAGCTTGACGAGGCAAAAGCCATATATGCACGTTATAGCAAAGGAGGCCGGGCCAATGCTGATAGGCTGCTCTATTCGTCGTTCCTCACCTCGGCAGGAGGTGCAATCGAAGGCCTTGATGCTGATAAAGTTAGCCAGGCTGAGTTGGGGTTGAAATATAATTCGCCTAAAATTGCCTTTACCGTAACCGGTTTTTACAGCTATATTTCCGAACAGAACGAAGAATTTGGCAAAACTATAAATACCGAATTCAACTCAGCCGGTGCCGAATTTGAAACTTCGGTTAACCTTGGTAACTTTAATGCTACCGCAAGCGCAATTTATACTACCGCCAAAATCAAGAAAAGCCTTTCAGAAACGGAAGTCGGAAATGTTCCGCGCCGCACACCAGCGCTTATGTACAACATAAACCCATCCTATACCTACAAAAAAGCAGTTATTGGCTTGAGTTTTATTGGCACAACCAAAGTATATTCTCAAAACGATAATGCCATTGTATTGCCTGCATACCTGTATTTGAATGCCTTTGCAAGTTACGATATCACCAAAGGTTTCACGCTCAGTGCCAACGTAAATAACCTTACTAACACATTAGGCTTCACCGAAATGGAAGGCGATGGGTTTGTTGATAACACCACCAACTACATGCGTGCCCGTCCAATTACCGGCAGGGCATCAACGCTATCACTAACTTACAGGTTTTAATTTTTGGGTTTGATTGGTTGATTTATATGTGTAAACAATTGGATACCTGTAGCTTGGTTAATTATAGACTTCCCTTGTTTACCAGTTCTTCTCCTGAAATTTCAGGGGAAGAACTTTTTCAATTGAACACCTGATAAATAGCTACTGAAAGTTTGGCAAAAAATCACTATACTTTTGTGATGAATTTCAGCAATTACTGGGCGGGAAATTTATTTTCCCAAAAACTCGCAAATACCCCATCACATAAAATAGTGTACAAGAAGCAAACCAGCATGGTAAACCAATACAACTTTTGTCAAAATAGTTAATATCGAAATTTTAGGAATGGAAGATCTATACCAAAAAGTCGTAGACGAAATTGTTTCCTATTTATCCGGGAAAATTGCATCCAAACACAACAGATATACCATCACCATTGCCGGCGAATCTGGATGTGGGAAATCGGAAACTGCAAAATCAATCGCAGTTGAGTTGGAAAAATATGGGTTCAAAACCATTATACTCGGGCAGGATCAGTATTGTTACCTAACTCCTAAGTTTAACGATTTGAAACGGAAAGAGAATCCTGAATGGCTTGGCCCACATGTTGAGATAAAAATGGATTTGTTGCAAAAAAACCTAAAAGATGCCATTCAAGGGGAAAACAGTATTACAAAACCTGTAATCAATCCGGTTGAAAATTCTATTACCGACCTAAATATCAGTTTAGCAGGAATTAAAGTTGTGATTGCAGAAGGGACTTATGCCACATTGCTCAGGAACGTTGACACCAGAATCTTTATTGATAGAAACAGGCTCGACACACTCGAAGACCGGAAAAAACGAAACCGCAGGAACGAAGTCAACGATCCGTTTACAGAACAAATATTGATTACCGAACACAAAATTATTGCCGGCCACAAGCTATTGGCCGATATAGTGGTAACAAAAGATTTTGATGTACTTTTTAGCGAATAACAAATACTATGGCCGTTAAAAACCAAGTTCAGCTTATCACTTATCCCGATTCGTTGGGAGGTGATTTAAAAGCACTTAACAATGTACTTACCAAGTACTTTTCCGATATTTTCAAAGGCGGTGTGCATATCCTCCCACCTTTTCCATCGTCGGGCGACAGGGGTTTTGCACCTTTGACCTACCTGGAAATTGAGCCGGAGTTTGGAACATGGCAGGATATCAGGGCCATAACCGAAAACTTTGATGTAATGCTCGATCTGATGGTAAACCATATTTCGCGGCAGTCGGTATGGTTTCAGGATTTTTTGAAAAAAGGGAAAGAATCCGAATTTGCGGATTTGTTCTTAACATTGGATAAAATCTGGCCCGAGGGGAAACCTGTAGCCAGCGATATTGATAAAATGTTCCTTCGCCGCACAGCTCCCTATTCATCGTTTACCATCGAAAATTCGGGTAAAACAGAAAAGGTATGGACAACCTTTGGCAAGCAGGATCCATCAGAACAAATTGACCTTGATATAAACTCGCAGCTTGCCAAGGAATTCCTAAAAGATTTTCTGGTAAATTTCAGCAAGCAGGATGTAAAACTTGTGAGGCTTGATGCGGTTGGGTATATTATTAAAAAATTGGGGACAAGCTGCTTTTTCGTCGAACCCGAAATTTATGGGTTTATGGAATGGGTTTCAAACCTGGCTACTTCGCTTGGCATTGAGTTGTTGCCCGAAGTCCACTCTCATTACAGCATACAGAACAAATTAGCCGGACACGGGTATTGGATTTATGATTTCATTCTGCCTTACACCATCCTCGATACTTTTATAAACAAATCAGGATCAAAACTTTGCAAATACTTGAGGGTGAGACCTCACAAGCAATTTACCATGCTCGATTGCCACGACGGCGTTCCGGTAAAACCGGATATGGATGATCTTATAAGTACCGATGAAGCACGCAAGTTAGTGGATGTTTGCCTTGAAAGGGGCGCCAACCTAAGCCTGATTTATTCCGACAAGCACAAAGATAAAGATGGGTTCGATGTACATCAGATCAGGGGTTCTTATTATTCGCTGCTCAATTGTGATGATGATGCGTACCTTGCTGCCCGTGCAATACAGTTTTTTGCCCCGGGAATACCACAGGTTTATTATGTGGGTTTGTTGGCTGGCGAAAATGATGTCGAAAACGTAAAACTAACCGGCGAAGGCCGCGAAATTAACCGCCACAATTATTGCTTGGCCGAAATTGATTTGGAACTCCAAAAACCGGTCGTTCAAAGATTGTTGATGCTAATCCGTTTCAGGAACGAATATCCTGCTTTTAATGGTGAGTTTACAGTTGGCAACACACCAGACAGCCAAATAGAACTCTCGTGGAAAACGGCTGAAAAATCCTGTACATTGAACATTGATTTGAATAACTCCAAATCCTCGATTACATACCTGGATATGGAAGGCAATACCCAAAACTATTTTATATAACAAACCAACCATCTAACAGAAAAATCAAAATGGGCAATTCAAAAACCATGTCGGAGCAACATAATCTACGCACAATCAAATGGTTGACATACATGATGTTCATGATGTTTGCCATGACAACCGATGCCGTAGGTGTAATAATTCCCGAGGTGATGAAAAAATTCCACCTAAGCATGACGGCTGCTGGATTGTTTCACTATGGCCCAATGACTGCCATAGCACTTGCAGGTATTTTTCTGGGCTATCTGGCCGATAAACTTGGCAGGAAAAAGACCATTATTATAGGTCTTAGCCTTTTCGCATTGAATTCGTATTTGTTTGTGGTCGGGAATTCGTTTGCTTTTTTCCTGGCGTTGCTTATGGTTTCGGGAGTAGCTATTGGAGTGTTTAAAACGGCGGCCCTGGCACTTATTGGCGATATTACCACCTCCACAAAAGATCATACCTCTACCATGAACACCGTGGAAGGTTTTTTTGGAGTGGGTGCTATAATTGGGCCATTTATTGTAAGTTACCTCCTACGCGAAAATGTGGATTGGAAATGGCTATATGTTATAGCAGGATCACTTTGTGCAATACTTATACTAATGGCACTTTTTGTCAAATATCCTGTAACCACAAAAAAAACTGGCGAACCAATTAATTTCAAACGAACGCTTGGTATGCTCAAAAACAGGTATGCCCTTG
>CAIRHD010000525.1 GCA_903878265.1 uncultured Bacteroidales bacterium
AGCCCTGCAATTATGCCAAGACTGCCAGGAGTGCCAAGGTTTTCGAGCCAGTTTCCACCAATGCTTATGCAAGTATTAGCCAATGCGAAAAGAGGCAGTATGATAAAAGCTACAGGCTTGTGCAAAAAATGCTGAAGGATGTACGAAGGGGATTTTTCGCCACCATCGCCAAAAGGGATCACAAAAGCCAGTATCACGCCAGTAATGCTTGCATGAACGCCAGATTGAAGCATGAAATACCAGGCAATTGCGCCGCCGAAAAGGTATGGAATCAGGTTGTGTATTTTTAACCTGTTCAAAATGCCAAGCATGCCCAAAATACCTATTGCGATACCCAGGTTGAGAAATGAGAGAGTAGAAGTATAAAAAATCGAAATCACCAATATGGCCCCCAAATCGTCGATTACAGCAAGTGCCGTCAGGAATATTTTTAAGGAGGCCGGAACCCGCTTGCCCAATAAAGATAGTATCCCAATGGCAAATGCAATATCTGTGGCCATCGGTATGCCGGCGCCTGATTGGGTTATTGTTCCAAAGTTGAGTAAGAGGAAGATTCCGGTTGGCACAAGCATGCCACCCAAAGCGCCAAATATGGGCAATGATGCGTTTTTAAAGCTCGAGAGTTCGCCATGGTAAATTTCACGCTCAAGTTCCAGTCCTATCAGCAGGAAAAAAATAGTCATCAGCCCATCGTTGATCCAATGAACCAAGCTATGCCCGACTATATCATAATGCCAGAAGTTGATATACCCTGATTGAAATGCAGAATTGGCAAGCACAAGCGATATTATTGTAACAAATACAAGTATCAAACCGCCTGACTTTTCGCTTTCGAAGAATTCGCGGAATAGTTTGGTTAGTTTCATGGGTTAGTAATTTGGGGCAAAAACATATACCAAGGATTAATTGGTGGCAAGAAACTCATTTCAGTACAGGAACAAAAGGGATTTAGGTCAAAGTGCAAAATGCAAATGGGCGTTTTAAAACTTACAATATTTGCACTTCAATTAGCAGTGTATAAATCTCATTCTCCACAATTCTTAAGCACTAAATGCTCCAACAGGCTTATTCTTGAGTCCACGCCGAAAAATCTTTTTTTTGCCACAAAAGCACAAAGCCTCCAAGTTGCATTAAATTTATGCTATTGAATAACAATGCTTTGTGAATCTTTGTGTCAGGGTGCTTAGTGGCGTTTCTTCATTTTTATAGTTTGCGGAGCAGACTCAGGGTTATTTTTGGCAAATCCTTAGTCGGCAGTAAAATTTTTGGCTGCATTGTCGTCAAATTCCCCTTCCCAACGGGCAACAACGGCGGTGGCAAGACAATTGCCAATTACATTCATTGCACTTCTTGCCATATCCATCAATTCGTCGATACCAAGGATAATAAAAATTGGCCAGGTTGGAAGCCCGAAACTTGCTGCCGTGCCAAGCAAAATTACCAACGAAGCCCGAGGCACACCAGCAACCCCTTTGCTTGTAATCATAAGCGTAAAAACAATTAACAGTTGCCTGTCAATTGAAAGGTCGATTCCGGCAACCTGCGACACAAAAATGGTTGCCAACGAAAGATAGAGTGTTGTCCCATCGAGGTTGAAGCTGTAACCCGTGGGCATAACAAAGGCAACTATTTTACGTGGAACGCCAAATTTTTCCATGGCTTTCATGGCTACAGGCAGAGCCGATTCGGAACTTGTGGTGGCAAAGGCAATGGTTACAGGCTCCGATACCGCGCGTATAAAATTCCTTATCGGTATTTTTAACAACATTGCCACAGGAAGTAGCACAAGCAATAAAAACACAATCAGGGCAATATATAAAGTGGCTAAAAGCTGAACCAGATTGCCAAGGATGCTCAGCCCCATGTGTCCAACCGAATAGGCGAGGGCTGCAAAAACAGCAACAGGAGCCATGTACATTACAAGGTTGGTGAATTTGAACATGGTTTCGGAAAGGCTTTCGGCAAAATGGACCATGCGGTTACGGTGCTGATCCTTGAGCATGGCTACTGCAATGCCGAAAATGATGCTAAAAACTACAATCTGAAGCATTTGTCCATCGTAAATAGCCTTAGCTATATTCTCAGGAAAAATATGCAAGATTATTTCTTCGAAGGTCTGTCCTTTAACTGTTGGGATTCCCGTCTGAGCCATGTTTGCAGGAATATTCACACCAACCCCGGCCTTGCTGATGTTTATTGCCAGCAGCCCGATAAACAAAGCGATTGTTGATACAATTTCAAAGTAAACAATTGATTTCCAGCCCATCCTGCCAACTTGACGCAAATTGGAGTGGCCAGCAATTCCAACCACCAGCGTTGCAAAAAGCAAAGGTGCGATGATGGTTTTCACCATGTTGAGGAATATTTTGCTGAAAAGGTTGAGGTGAATGGCAACCGAAGGCATATCGTGACCAAACTCAGCACCTAATATCATGCTGATTAGGATCCAGGTAGTCAGCGATTTTTTGCGGAAAGCATAACCAACCAAAAGCAGCATTGTTGCCCAACGGCTTACCAGAAGCGCTTCTATGCCAATATTCCAAAACGAATAAGTCTGTCCCAGATTAAGAACCAGCGTAAAGGTGATGACCGAAAAAAGGATTATAAGGTATTGGCGTTGGGATAGTTTCATGAAGGAGGATGTGTCCAAAAAAGCATTGGAGTTTTGTTGCAAAAGTCAAGATACGTAGTCAGCGATCAGCAATAAATTGCCACATCTTCCAAGGGTTTGCGCATGATTACCGTCCGTTTTGTATAGTTTTCGCGGGGATAGCCAAGAGGTGTGATGCCAAATACTTTAACCGATTCTTTCAATCCCAGAGCTTTGCGCAGGATGTCGGGATTAAAATTGGTAACCCAGCAAGATCCGACGCCTTCATTTGTGGCAGCCAGCACCATTTGATGCATCGAAATGGCAAGGTCGGTCTGCAAGGAGTTGTATCCATCGGAGCGTTCCCAGGCATGATCTAAATCACCGGTAACTACAAGGATATGAGGCGCATCGGTAATCCATTGCCTCGAATAGCACGGTTTTACCTTTTCCAGCATTTCCTTGGATGAGATAAGCCAAAATTCCCATGGCTGATAATTTGATGCCGATGGGGCAATGCGACCCGCTTCGAGAATCCTTTTAAGTGTATCAATATCAACCGGTTTGGTGGGATCGTAATTGCGAACACTTTCGCGTTTTAATAGAACTTCGTTAAAATCCATGTTTCGTTTGTTTTGCCCAAAAATACATTTTTTCTTCCTTATGAAATAATCATTGTAATGAAAATTTAATAATTGAGTCCGCTCCGATAACAATAAAAAAGAGAAAACCACGGAGGCACAGAGAACACAGAGGTGCACAGAGTATTGTAAATCAATACTATAGACATTGTGAAACTTAGAGATTTTGTGTCTTAGTGACGAAAAAAGACTTTTCGGAGTGGACTCATAATTGCCGTATAATCAATATGTTTGGCGAATCTATTGTATGTAAAATGCACCAATTTACGACAGGCATGATTTGGTTTTTCGGTTAATCGAGTTTCACGGCAAGTTTCCCTTTAATACTTACCGGTGCTATTATGCCTTGGGGCATAAGTGTCGGCTGCAGAACTTCTATTCCATTCAAAGTGCCAGTCAGGTAAAAGCCCTGGCCAAATTCATATTTTTTCAGGCTTTCGGCCATCATTTTGTACGTTTCGCGAAGTTCGGGACCAATTGGATACGACATGTTTTTACTGATAGCTTTTTCGATGCCACTATTTGCAAGCCATGCAGCCGATTTGAGCAGCACATTTTTTGTCTGCACAGAAAATTGCAGATCTTTCAGGATTATGCACGAATCGGAAGCACGGTACATCGGCATGCCCGAAAAATACAACTTCCCGTTTATGCTTCCAGTTACATCAGTAGCAATTATCATTTTGCTTTCGTTACCATAAATGGAAATGCCAGTAACCGTAACTTTCTTTTTACCAAAGGTATATGAAGTGTTTACCAACATACTGCGGGTGATGGAATCGATATAATCGTATCCAATATACGAGGTAACATTAACCAGAAACTCGTCGCTGGATTTTTTCACGGTTGTAACTTCAGGAAGCACTTGATTAATTGGTGAAGGCGGTTGTTTTCCAGTAAAACACTCTGTAACTGCCTGTATGGTTGTAGTGTGTTTAATAATGCCTTTTCCGCCGGAAAATGGGCTTACAGAAACCGCTTTCGGGTTAACCCTTAACCATAGTCCATATTCTTCCGACAGCAACATCGGTTTTTGTAAATCTACCCAGGCCTGTTTTGAGGTTGTTTTTAAATCGAGGCTTTGCTTTAAACCATCATCAATTGCCTTATTGATTGTGGCTGTATTGTATTTAATGATCATATCGGCAATAAAAGTGATTGGCAACTCCACCGGGCCAATTTTCAAAGTAGGTGTGCTCAGCCATTCGTAGCCATCCGAAACGGTAAGGGTCGAAATTGTCCAGTCCTTGTTTACGGCAACTGATGAGTGGAATTTTAACGCGATTTCAGCATTCAACTCACGATAATCAGATAATGACAAACCAAATTGGTCGATTTTCCAACCGGCTTTTATCCACAATTTCAAAGGAACCCTGTATATGAATTGCCCATTTTCGAATCCTAGTTTGATATTCTCTTTTTTCCAGGCTTTTACCATAATATTATCGCCACCATTGTTATCCAGGCTGTTATCATCGTAAATCAATCCTGTTAGTTGCCGGTTTAGCAATGCTTCGAGCGATGCAACCTTCATTTCCACAGGCAAACTGATGGACGATGGCACCGGATCGTAACTAAAGGCAGCGTATTTTTCAACTTGTTTTTCTGTGGCCAATTTGGTCGAACTGCAGGATTGGAAAATGATTGATAGTGAGATAAATATCAAAGACTTTAAATTGGTTCGCATAGGTTTTTTCAAATGTAAGTGAAACTAGAACGGAAGGAGATTTTCGGGCAATCCATCCAAAAAATTATCATCATCCTTAGCTTGGATGCCACGAAGCGATTCTTCCTGCATTTCTACGCAAGTGCTGCAATACCCAACAAAATGACAGGTTTCAAGGTCAAAATCGCAAAGTTCTATTTGCGTTTCGCCAAACGAAGCAGGGCTGTGCTTGTCGTCCCAAATCCTTAGAAGGTGTCCGTACTTTTTGTCGTCGGGATATCCATCGGGGAAATCGGGATACAAGTTGTAATGGTTTAACAAAGCTATCAATTCGTTGGCAACCAATGCCTTTTGAACGGGAGACAGCGCTTCTTCAACAGGTATTGTTTCGGTTTTTATCCCAGTAATTTCCGAAATGGGCAAAGATATTGCCATTCCGCTTTCAATATAAGCAAAGTCCGCAACCTCATTTTCGTTGTTAACATCAACTGATTCCCAAAAATCAGTATTTGGAGGCGTTACGATTGTGCGCGATTGTCTAATGTCGGAAATCAGTTGTTCGATATAGCGTTCCATCATATTGTTATTTGTAATTATTCAGGGGTTGAACTTTTAGGGTTGAGGGGATGAGGTTTGGGTGTTAGGGCTTGTCATTTTATGTGATATTTTGAAGTAAATTTAAACAGTATTTGATTTAGCAAAGCCCTAACAGCCTAAAAACTAACAGCCTAAATTAAATAAAAAGTACGATCCTCGTTTTTCGGGTAGTGGGTGAATAGTTACTATTATTTGAGTAATCCTACTTTCTTAAACTCATCTTTCATGGCAACGCGGCGCGAATAGAGCGTGCAAAACTCAAGCACCAATTTGTTTACTGAAGTTGCATTTTCTTTATCCGAAGCTACCAGTTTTAAAAGTTGGGCAGCGTTATTGTAATGGTCCCGGCTCATATTTTGTTCGAGATAAACACGGGTCATCTTTTCAACTAAGTAAAAACAGTCAGATGGGTATTTATGTATAATAGGCGGTATAATATAATGACATTCATTAATTTGACGTTTTGGGTCCTGTGCAAATAGCAATATCTTTTCATACAGTTTTTCGTATGCAAGCACTTGTATATAGAACTTGTAATTATGCGCCAATGCTAAAGAATTTATAAAATAATGCTTTTCATTGTCCGTAAACAAGACCGATAACCTGATATAGTCATCCATCATTCTATTGTTCATCACTTTGTACGACAAAACTTCTTTGGCAAACTGCTTTTCTAACACATCGTCCATTGAAGTTGAAACCAATTCAACAAGTTCGCGCGAAAATAATGGGAAAAGGATTTTCGCGTTCCTGTGAAATTCTGCCTGATTGTTTTCTGCCTGATATTCAAGCAATTCTATTGCAATATCAACGTTAGTAAGCGACATTTTTTCAGCCTCCGAAATCCAGGTTGATGGGTTTCCGATTCGTGTAGCTTGAATATATGATTTTGGAAATAGAGTTTTACATTCAACGATGGAATTAAATTTCAGGAAAACATCCGAACAGTTATCGGAGTTGCTCCTTAACAAGCGATGGATGATGGTATCGTGTAAATGGGATGGAAATTTGTTCGCTTCGCCCGAAACAAAACAATCCAGGATATTATAAATTGTGGCTTGTATGGTTTGGCTATTTAGTACGGTTTTGTTTATTTCGGCATCTACCGAATTTGC
>CAIRHD010000526.1 GCA_903878265.1 uncultured Bacteroidales bacterium
AAGAACTTTACAATTGAATAACCAACTTCAGTGCCTAAATTAACAGGAACCGCATTCCCAATTTGTTTGTATTGCTGTGCCATTGAACCCTCGAATTCCCAATTATCTGGAAAGGTCTGGATTCGAGCGTATTCGCGAACTGTAAATGGGCGGGTTTCTTCGGGATGGCATCTTTCGGTTTGTTTTTGAGCAGGACTGCAGGTAAGTGTTAAACATGGTTCATCCCAACCTATTCGCCTTGCGATTCCTGTCTTTCCACCCCCTAAATGAAAACTTCCACCCATAAATTCTTTTTGCACTTCAAGAGGCAAATCACGCCAATACCCTTTTTGTGGAACTAGGTCTAAGACAGCTTTTTTGCTTTGTGGGTATTTAGCTCCATGAGATTTTGGCACATTTGTATCAAATAATTCTCCTTTTTTCAAGGCATCTGTTAGTGTATAAATTTTCTTATGTGGCTTTGCATATTCGTATTGAATACCAATATCTTTTCTAATTCCTACTAAAATCAATCTCTCCCTCTTTTGTGGAACCCTATAATTTATAGCTTTAAGTACTTGGACGGGAACTACATTATAACCTATTTCATCCAAAATTGATATCATCCCTTTTAATGTTTTACCGTTCTCGTGACTAAGCAACCCTCGAACATTTTCTCCTATACAAATTGGTGGATTAACTTCTTTGACAACTCTTGCAAATTCATAGAACAAAGTCCCTCTAGCATCTGCAAGACCTAGTTTTTTCCCCGCATAGCTAAATGCCTGACAGGGAAATCCACCAGTAACGACATCCACTTTATTGTGATATTCAGAAAAATTAAACAACTTTATATCACCTTCCAAAACGTTCCAATTTGGGCGGTTTTTTCGTAACGTTTGACATGCCCATTTATCAATTTCATTCAATGCAACACATTTCAGGCCTGCCTTTTCTAAGCCAACAGCCAATCCACCAGCTCCGGCAAACAATTCTAAGACGGTATATTCATTATGCGGTTCAACGTAATTGGTTACAGTATCTTCAACATCTTGAGTAAAAAAATTAGCGAACAGCGTTTCAACATGTTCTCGTTTATAGACACGATAGTTGCTAATTGGCTCACGGACAGCAGACAGCTTGCCTTCTCTGTCCCATCGCCTTAGAGTTTCTTTGCTTTTTCCAATAAGTTCAGAAGCCTCGGAAAGTGTTATATATTCTTTCATAACCAAACTATTTAACATTATACAATGGTTACAAATTTACAATTTAAATTGGCTCCGACAACAATGGAAGAAAAAAATCCCTACGTTCCTGCATGTCTTCTTTCCAGACGCGTCCAGCCAGGCTTCACCGCTCATAGCTGCATACATCAACACAAAGAAAAATCCCAGGTACACAGGAGCCGTTTTTTTTATCCCAATAATTCCGCCATCCGAAATCTGCAATCCATGATCCCCTCACTTCCCCAACGCTTCCCTGCACGCCTGCCGTCCGGCCTCTATTAATTCTTCCGCTTTGTAGAAGTCGAAAACCGAAGCCGATGAATGTGAGATATTTATAATAATTTCGGGCTTGTACTTTTCTATGTAAATATTGGCAACTTTGTTTTGCGCCAGGTTAATCGAATCGGAAATAACATCAAACATATTTACAGGTTTGGCCTTGGGCTGCTTCCCATTCAGGTATTTTTCCACATAATGGTCAATCACACCCGACCATCTTTCATTCAGTGCCGCGCGTACTTTACCGTAATGTTGTTCCTGCGAAACCAATTTTGGCATATTAAGTGGCGACTGGTAAGGGATATTCGCATTCACGTTAACGGCAATAAGCATATCGTTTCCAGAGCGTTGAACCAAGTCGAGAGGCAAAGGGTTCAAAACACCGCCATCCACCAGCATCATGCCATCGTATATAAGCGGAAGGAAAACCGTGGGTATGGAACTCGATGCCCTGATAGCAAGCACCAAACTTCCTTTGTCGAAAACGACTTCTTTATGCCCGTTTAAGTCGGCAGCCACACAGGCGTAAGGTATCGACAAATCTTCGATGTTAATTTTGCCGATAAATTCATCAAGCATTTTTAAAATCCTTTCGCCTTTAATCAATCCACCATGGCCGGTAGTTAAATCCATGAATTTGATCACATCCATTTTGGTAAACCGAAGCAGCCATTCGGTAAATTCTGGCAACGAGCCTTTGGCAAACATTCCGCCAACCAAGGAACCCATGGATGTGCCCGCCACCGAAGTGATGGTGTAACCCAACGCCAGAAGTTCCTGAATTACGCCAATATGGGCAACGCCTCTTGCGCCACCACTCGAAAGAACCAAAGCTACATTTTTTGCCATAATTTTTTTTGTTGAAGTTAAGTAATTGGTAAATAGATAATAAAACAGGGAAACAGGATTACAAATATAGTTCTAAAATCCATATTTGGGAACAGCTTTTAAAATATCTTCTAATGCAACAAAATGAGTTTCCGCATCCGGAAAGGGCAAAGGGGCGCAAACCGCCATCGAATATTCCTTGTCGAGTTGTTGGGTTTTTATCCCGAAGCCCGCTGCTTCTTCATTGCCTGTAAGAAGATAAGTGCCACCGTTTTTCCTTATCGTAAACGAATTCAAATTTTGAGTAAGCCCACGGCCAATGGCTTTCAAGTAGCTTTCCTTTATAGTCCAGAGGATAATGAAATACTGCTTTCTGGCTTCTTCGTCGAGTTCCAAAAGGTCGTGCAATTCGGGAGAAGAAAAAAACCTTTCGGCAATGCGCAGGTTTACCTTGCGCACACGTTCAACATCAATGCCAACCTCGGTTGAGGCAACGGCACAAACCACATAATTGCCTGAATGTGAAATGTTAAAATGAATATTTGAAAGGTTGCCAATATGAGGTTTCCCCTTTTCGCCAAATATCAGGTTGATTTCCTGAAGTGGGTTTCCAGTGAATTTCCCGACCGAATACCGTGCCAACAACTCGCCAGATACTGTTTGCAATTTGCTGTTGTTGTTGAGCCGGTCCTTTACGCGCAATTGCGACCCGCGAGGAAGGTATTGAAGCAAAGAATCCTGAAATTCGGTGGTATAACAATCCTTTTCGAGTTTTAAAACAAATATTTTCAGCATGTTAGCCATTGCCTGGATGAATTAAAACTGTTTGTTATCAGGGTTCTATTTGTAATTTTATGGGTAAAAACAGATCATCGGAAGTCAGAAGACGGGAGTCAGAAGCATCTTATTTTCTACTAACTATTAACTATTTCCCTATCAACCGCCAGCCGCCAAATCCTCCATCACCCGCATCAGGTTTCCGCCCCAAATCTTTTCGATATCCTTTTTGCTGTATCCTCTTTTAACAAGTTCCAAGGTAATATTTCCAACCTGACTTACATCTTTGCAACCTTCAACACCGCCGCCGCCATCAAAATCGGTTCCAATCCCAACATGGTCAATTCCGGCAATTTTAACTATATGGTCAATATGGTCAACCACATCACTAACATTTGCCAGAGTTTGTGGGAATTTGGTGTCAATTCCGTGCCATTCAGCACTGGCAACATCCCATTGTTCCGGTTTCAAATCCTGAAAATTATGGTATTTTTTCCTTACCGCCATGCGTGCCGAATCACGTTCGGGGTTCGGCAGAGGTTTTTTTACATAATCGCTGAGGATGCACATTTGAACAACCCCGTTGTTGGCGGCTAATTCCCTTAGCATATCATCGGTGAGGTTTCGCTGGTTATCGCACAAAGCCCTTGCACAGGAATGCGATGCAATTACTGGCGACTTGCTCAGTTTTATCACATCACGGAACGATTGGTCCGATAAATGCGACACATCAATCATCATCCCTAAACGGTTCATTTCCTTAACTACTTGTATGCCAAATTCAGTGAGGCCTGTTGCATTGGCAGTATCGGTAGAGCTGGTGCAGATGTCGTTGTTTTTGGAGTGGCAAAGTGTGATATAACGCGCCCCACGGTCGTAAAAATGTTTCACATTCGAAATATCGGTGCCAATCGGATACCCATTTTCAACGCCAATAAATACAACACTTTTTTTCTCCTTTACCAATTTGTAAGCCTCTTTGGGCGAAGTGGCAATTCCACTTATTGCGCTGTTGCGAAACAAAGCAGCATCAATGGAATCAAAAATCATTTCAGCCCGGGCTTTAATTTTGGCGTTTCCTTCTTCGGTGCGTGGCCCCTGACTGGTAAACACTGCAAGAAATACAGCATCCAGACCTCCTTTGCGCATCCTGGGAAAATCGACACAACTGAATGGCATGTCGGTGCTATTATCTTTTGCAATATCAAATTTCTTATTTGTAAAATTTAACGGTGCATCGGTGTGCGAATCCACAGTAAAAACGGATTGGTGAATCTTGGCGGCTTTGGCTTCTATAGAATTGTTTTTCTGGGCAAAAGAGGGATTTGAGACCAGTAAACAAATTGAAAAAATCGTACTAATGTTGAAAAAATATTTCATTCTGAAAGTATTTATGATGTGGTTCTATTGTTTATTCAGTAAGTAAAGATAGGGTTGGAAGTCGGGAGTCGGAAGTTACCCTTAAAGCTATTTTTACCATTGCAAGTAGCTCATTTATTGACAATTACTTTATCCAGCCTGCTTTTCATCAGATGAAAGAATGTCAATTTCATAGAAACTTAGGACTTCCGACTTCTGGCCACTACACCTAACCCATTCCATTTATTTTTATCATTTTTTCAACCCGATTATTGCACCACAATCTCATCAACAAACAACCAGCATTTGTTTCCTACGCCTTGATGCCAAGTAGGACAAATTCCCTGATTTAAAGCTGTTACTTTTATGAATTTGACTTTGCTTTTTACCGGAAACGAAACGGTTTGAATTACAGCACCTTTCACTTCTTTTTCTGCCGAAAAGCTACTTTCACCAATGATTGTAAAGGTTTTGCCATCTTCCGAAACCTGAATCGAAACCTTTTTGGGTAAAAATATCCAGGAATGGTTATCGGAAAGAAAATTACACGAAATGGTTTTGGCAGAAACAGCTTTCTCTAAATCCAAGATTATATCAAGGTCGTTTCCTTCAAATCCTTGCCAACTCCCATCCTGAAAATTATATGTGGCTAAAATGCCATCCACCAAAGCAAAATTGCCACCGGCAGAATATGAATCGGAAAAATTTGATTTATAGGTAATTCCAGCACCGGCTGCTTTGTTGTTGATAATTTTCCACTCCTGGCTGTTTTCGGACAAATATTCATCGCGGGAAACGGTTGCAAAAAGCGACCCTGTTTTTCCTGTGGAAATTTGGGAAAGGAAAATTTGAGATTTCTTATTAGGTTTTTTGCCGAACTCATAATAAATATCTGTTTCCCTTGCCGTGGTAGAAAGTTGGTATGACAATATTTTTGAAGTTGGCTCCTGAAATGCTTTTAAGACAACTTTTTCCGCAATTATATCCCAGTCGTCGGTGCGGAAGGACGAAGCAGGCAATCTGGATCCATTGAACAAAGTAGCTGTTGAAGTATTATTGAAAGCATATCTTACCGACTTCGGCTGTTTTACTTTTGGCGACGAAACCACCAATGCATAGCCCAGAACTTTAACCGTTGCAGGATAAAAAATACGATCGGGACCTGCAATGGTAAAATTATTATCCTCGGTTTTTGCAATTTTCAAACCACTATCAACATGTAGAAATGAAAGAGTTATATTTGAACCTGTAATTTTCATTTCCTTATACATTGGACCAGAAAAGCCAACATCTTTAAAGTTGTAGGTATTGTTCAATGCCCAATCAGCTAGTCGTTTGCCAACATCAAGCTTGTTTTTTGGATGGATATCGGTAACGTCGCCTGCAATATCCATGGTTACGGCCATTCCGGTATTAGGCGTCGAAAGGCATTTTGTCTGAGCTTCGCGCAACAAAGCACCGGTATAAGGTTCGCCGTAATTAAATGGTGCAATTTGTACAAAATAAAACGGGAATTCGCCTACGCCCCAATTTTTGCGCCATGAAGTGATAAGGGTGTTCATCAAGGTTGGATAAAACCTGGCATCCTTGGCATTCGATTCGCCCTGATACCAGATTGCACCTTTAATCGTATAATTCATCAGCGGATGTATCATGGCATTGTAAAGCACACCAGGAGTCCCAGGCCACCATTGACTGCCATTAAAATGATTCAGATAAAACCCGAGATCAGGTTCGGATTTAATGTCTTCGACAGGAGTCCAAACCTCGGCTGGCGTGCCGCCCCAGGCCGAAACAATCAAACCTACAGGAACACCAAGTTTTTTACTGAGGTACGAACCATAAAACCAAGCAGTTGCACTAAAATCATTTACGGTATTTGTATCTGCCAGCGACCAGTTTCCTTTGCAATCCGCGAGCGGAATAGCAGATGTGTCCCTTTTTACTGTAAACAACCTAACGCCGGTATAGTTTTTCACATCGTCCCGAACTTCCTTTGGATAAAGTGCCCATCCGCCCAAACCGCGTAAAGTAAATTCCATATTCGATTGGCCTGAACATACCCAAACTTCACCTATAAGTACATTTTCGATGGTGATTGTATAGTCGCGCCCGGCGATTTCCATTTTGTAGGGGCCACCCGCAGATGGGGTTTTTATGCTTGTTTCCCATTTCCCATCCGCAGAAGTTGTGGCAAAAACCGCTGTTTGAAGCCAACCAGCCTTAATGTTTATAGCTTCGTCGGCGTCGGCCCAGCCCCAAACATTTATTGTGGCATTTTGCTGCAATACCATATTATTGCCAATTAATGCAGGTAGTTTCAGCGCTGCATTAGCTTGAAAATGAGAGAGTATGCCGAATACAACAAATAATCCGGCCAAAAGCAAAATGTTCTTTCTGTACATAAAACCAATTTTGTGCAAATCTATGAAACAATGAATTATAAAAGATTGGTTTAGTTTACGAAACGACCTCCCAAAATAAATACAGAAATTATTGGCAAAACTGCTTTTTAGAAACATTCCTTATTGTATTGGTTTCTGAAACAAATTCAAGCGCCAAATGTTCTACATACCTAAACTGCCACAAAATGAAAGTCATATTATTATCGGTTGCGATCCTTTTGACTTTATTTATTGTTTTTCAATCATTTATGATACTACCATCCACAAAAACCGAGGAACAAAAATACACTGTAATCCAAAAGGGCAAAGATTTTGAAATCCGGTTTTACCCTGCTGCCACCATTGCTACAATTAGCTCAGGGGCAAAAACTTACAAGGAACTTGCCAATCCCGGATTCCGCAAACTTGCAGGATATATTTTTGGCGGGAACGAAACAGACACCAAAATATCTATGACGGCTCCAGTTTACATGGATATTAACGATTCGCTTTCCTCCATGAGTTTTGTAATGCCTGCGGGTTACAACCAAACCAACCTTCCCAAACCAAACGATTCGGGTGTAAATATCAAAACCACTGAGGAAGCGTATGTTGCCGCATTGCGTTTTGGAGGTTTTGCATCCGATAAACGTTTAAAAGAGTATTCCGAAAAACTTAAAAGCCTTTTGGAAAGCGAAGGGATAAGCACCAAAGGAAACTACAAGTATCTGGGTTATAACCCACCTTTCCGGTTGGTACGAAGGCGGAACGAAATTGTGGTTTCGGTTGATTGGGGAAAGAATTAATGAACCCCAAATGATTGAAAAAATATTTCCCAATGCACACAAAAAAAAGTATCTTCAAAGTATGAAAGGTGCTTTTTGGTTATAATTGTAATGAATATCCCTCAAAGTGAAAACATACAGGGTAAACGGGAAATGCGCTTCCAGTAGGTAAACCCATTCATACAAATTTATGAAGCAATGAATAGAATTTTGTTCCTAATTTGAAACCTCAGCAAAATATACTGTAAACGGATATGATTTCAGCAGCCATGATGCGGGAAAGAGATAAACGAAATCCCCAACTCTCCGAAACCTTTATTTTGCTGGTATTATCATAACCGGGCATGGGCTGTGTTTAAGCACCCCAGTGCTGACGCTACCGATAAATGCCCTATAAAGAAACCCGTGGTTGTGAGCACCCAATATTATAAGATCGGCCTGATAGTTAGTGGCTATTTCCACAATGGTTTCGGCAATTGGGCCTTTAACAAGTTCGTAGTCGGCATCCACGCCACGCTGTTGAAGGTATTCGGCCATAGCCAACAAATCGCGCTTTACCCGCTCGTTTTCCTCCTCGTTTTCCATTGGCATAACGGGTGGCAAAATCTCATTGCCAATATAACTCAAGGCTGGTGGCTCAACATGCAGTATATGCACATGGCTTTTAAACGCCAATGCAAACGATGCTGCATAATCAATAGCTAAGGTGGCAGTGTCCGAAAGATCGACAGCAACTATTATCTTTTCCATTTTATGGGTTTTAAAAATCAATGCTGGTTCAATCCTACAAAGGTAGTGATTAATGCAGGCGAAAGCAATATTTTTGAGCGTCAAAAAAATGATTTGGTTAATTTTCAGTCGCTGAAGACTAACACATTCCTTCAAAACACTTGTTTGCCAAGGTTCTTAAAAGCCATTTTTGGAAACAGGTAAACAATATTTTTTTCTGATGATTTGCCCTGCAAAGGATAAATTTTGAACTTGGATAAAACAGAAAGCCCTTATTTTATTGGCCACCACCAACTTACTTGCATTTTTTTAATTTGGGATTATTAAGTGAGCAAAATCAACCAGAGTGTAAACAATTTAAAGGTAAGTGATAATATCCCGGCAATATTCGTTCATTTGATCAATACCCCATTTTTCTTCGTTCGAAATCATGTTTTCGCGATCGGCAAAAGGGGCGCGAGTCGATTTAACGGTAAGCCGGATGTAATGATGGATAAAAACCCCAAGTGCCATTTGCACCGGTTTAATATCGCCCTTTTCGAGATTCCTTTTTTTTGAGCGGATATAAAGATCGAAATCTGCCCCTTGTATCCTTTCGTCCCAAATACCAATTTTATCGATTGCCTGCCGCCGCATCATCACTGTGTTTCCAATAAAGCCTTCACGGATGGCATGCCCGAATT
This sequence comes from uncultured Bacteroidales bacterium, assembly GCA_903878265.1. Lineage (GTDB taxonomy): Bacteria > Bacteroidota > Bacteroidia > Bacteroidales > UBA4417 > UBA4417. The sequence goes on from CAIRHD010000526.1 coordinate 9,030, forward strand.
TCTGGAACCTATCGTTCGCAAACCGCTCCCAGTTTCCATACATTAGCCGGTGCATGAGCCGCAAATTGAAATCGCTAAAGCCAAACAAAGCCAGAGGGTTTTTAATCTTCAGCCACTTGCGTTTAATTGCTTTTGTAACGGAATCGTTCTCCAACATTTCGATGCCAACCGGCGTAATTACATCAAGACCATGGATATCGGCAGCTTCAAGCAACCTTTTGTCCCAATGTGGCGAAACAATTACATCATTATTGATAAAGACCAGAATATCGTATTTCGCAATAGCAATTCCTTGATTTTGACAAACCGGATAAGAATAATTAAGCGCATTTTCAATCATGGTGGCTCCAGCCGACTTGAAAAATTCACGGCTGCCATCTGTGCTGTTATTATCAACAACAATAAGTTCGAACGGATGAAAAGTGTATTTCTGAAGGTAATGCCAGAATATCCTGTTCATTGGTAATCCGTTATGCACTGTGGCAATAATACTTATCATCGGGCTGCTGAATTTGAGAATGCAAAGTAACGAATAAACGCCGATAGAAATTAATTGTTAATTTAGCCGCTTGGTTTGTTAGTGCCCTAAATACTTTGCTGTGAACATCTATTTCCGCCTGCTTTCTTTTGCAAAACCATTCAGGAACTACATTCCGGAGTATATTTTGTATGTAATTCCTTCCATTATTTTTGGAGCGCTCAATTTCACCCTTCTCATCCCTTTATTCGATGTGCTTTTTAACGTTAACGCAAAAGTTACGATTTCGGAGGTTCCCTCTTTCACGTTATCATTGGATTATTTGAAATCGCTGTTTCAATACGGCTATTTCTACATAGCTGGTTCACATGGCAAGGTTGCTGCCCTGGAGGTTATCTGCGGAATTATCATGTTAAGTGTTTTTTTGGCGAATTTTTTCCGCTACATGTCGCAGCGCGTTTTAACCCGGATGCGGACTTGGGTGGTTTTTAGGCTTAAAAGGGCACTTTTCGATAAATTGAGCACACTGCATATCGGTTTTTTCCATCATCAGCAAAAGGGCAATCTCTTATCAGTGGTTTCGGCAGATGTACATGAAATAGAAAGTTCTATCGTCAGTTCTGTTCAGGTGCTATTCCGCGACCCTCTTACAGTGGTGGTATATATTATCCTGTTATTCGGGATGTCGATGAAACTTACACTTTTTACCGTTGTCTTTTTCCCTCTTGCGGCTTCGCTCATAGCAGGTATTTCTAAAAAACTAAGAAGGAGTGCCAATCTAAGCCAAAGCTTATTGGGCCGATTGTTGAATATTACCGACGAAACCATTACCGGGGCACGGATTATCAAAGCTTTTACAGCGCAAGCTTTCGTGCAGTCTAAATTCGATGTGCAAAACGAGGAATACCGCAAAGTTTCGAAATCGATGGTTAACCGCCGCGAACTGGCAGGCCCGCTTTCCGAATTTTTAGGTGTGATGGTTATTGTTGCGGTAATGATTTACGGCGGAAGGTTGGTGCTCAACCAGCAATCCGACCTTTCGGCAAGCGAGTTTGTAACGTATATCATTCTGTATTCGCAAATTATTGTGCCTATCAAAAACATTTCCACTGCTGTAACCAATATTCAGCGTGGTTTGGCCGCGGGCGAACGTGTTTTAGCAATTATCGATACTGAAAATGAAGTTGTTGATAAACCCGATGCTGTAAAACTCGCTACTTTTAAAAACCAGATCGAATTCCGCGATACCTCATTTGCATATAATACAGCGGAGGTGCTAAAAAATATTTCGTTTACCATCCCAAAAGGGAAAATGGTTGCTATTGTTGGACAAAGTGGTGCAGGCAAATCAACCACTGCCGATTTGCTTTGCCGTTTCTACGACCCCCAAGGCGGAGGTGTTTTTATTGATGGCTCCGATATCAGGGATTATACCCTCGAAAGCCTACGCAAGCAAATGGGAATTGTGACCCAGGAGGCGATCCTGTTTAACGATACCGTTTTCAATAACATTGCCTTTGGCATCGAAAATGCTGACGAAAAAGATGTGATATTTGCGGCTAAAGTTGCTAATGCGCATGAGTTTATTGTGGAGATGGAAGAAGGCTATCAGACCAATATTGGCGATCGTGGTTCGAGGCTTTCGGGTGGGCAGCGGCAGCGGATCAGTATTGCTCGGGCTGTACTTAAAAACCCACCGATTTTGATCCTCGACGAGGCAACTTCATCGCTCGATACCGAAAGCGAAAAACTGGTGCAGGATGCCATTCAGAAACTGATGCTCAACCGCACTTCCTTGGTAATAGCTCACCGTCTTTCGACTATTCAACATGCCGATGAGATTATTGTTTTAAATGCTGGTGTAATTGTGCAGCAGGGAACTCATCAGGATTTAATTGCCATCGAAGGAATTTATAAGAAACTATGTGATATGCAGTCGTTTGCTTAGAGAGGTTTTAGTGATTGGGTTTTGAAGGAGGGAAATTTGAAAATGAGTGAATTTGAAAATGAACTGATTATAACCCATCCATAGTAACTTCGATTTTGTAATTTATTCTCCATGCCAAATTTGTTCTTGGCCCTGAAATTAAGCAATTGAAAAAATATCTAATCCATGAGCAACCCACTAATTGAAAAAATAAAAGCGCTTTCCACACAATTTGCACCCGAAATTATCCTTATCCGGCGGCATCTTCATTCTCATCCCGAATTATCGGAGCTTGAGTTTAAAACAGCAGATTTCATTTGCGAAACGCTTGATAGCTCTGGCATAACTTACACCCGTAATGTTGGTGGCAATGGAATTGTTGCAAAAATAGAAGGCCAAAACCCGTCAAAATCTACCATTGCACTACGTGCCGATATGGATGCTTTGCCAATCAACGAGCTTAATGATTGTGAATACAAATCGATGAATACAGGCGTGATGCACGCTTGCGGACACGATGTACATATTGCTTCCTTACTTGGTGCATCGAAAATATTGAATGCGTTGCGAAACGAATTTGAAGGCACAATCCGACTTATTTTTCAACCATCGGAAGAGAAATTCCCCGGCGGTGCATTGGTAATGATAAATGATGGCGTGCTGGAAAACCCTGTGCCCGAACTGATTTATGGCCAACATGTATTGCCAACGCTCGAAGCCGGGAAAGTGGGCTTTAAACCTGGCCGTTATATGGCATCAACCGATGAAATTTATTTGACCGTTAAAGGCAAAGGAGGCCACGCCGCCACGCCCGAACTTAATATTGATGCGGTTTTAATTACTTCGCATATCATTGTGGCATTGCAGCAGGTGGTGAGCCGCGTAGCATCTCCGGGAATTCCAACCGTTCTTTCGTTCGGGCGTGTTATTGCCGATGGCCGCACAAACATCATTCCTTCGGAAGTTAAGATTGATGGGACTTTCCGCACTTTCGACGAAACATGGCGGGCAAAGGCGCACGAAAAAATCACAACACTTGCCAAAGGCATTGCCGAAAGCATGGGCGGCACCTGCGAAGTTTTTATTGCAAAAGGATATCCGTTTCTGGTAAACGACGATTTGGCCACAGCCGAAGCCAAAACTTTGGCAAAGGAATACCTCGGTGAAGAAAATGTTGTCGATCTCGATCAGCGCATGACTGCCGAGGATTTTGCCTACTATTCGCATATTATCCCGGCATGTTTTTACCGTTTGGGCGTTAAAAACCCTGAGTGGCCAAACATCCGAAACCTTCATACTCCAGAGTTTGATGTTGATGAACATAGCCTGGAAACGGGAATGGGTTTAATGGCCTGGCTTGCGGTTGCAAATTCATGTAGCGCTATAGAAACCCGAAACGAATAATTTGGCTTGTTTTCGTAACCCATACGGCTGAACCAAAAAATAAAAGAGCTGATCATTAAATTATAACAACTGACTTTGCCCATGTTTTCAGATCTTAAAAACCTATCTGTCAAACACCAAAACAATAAAGTAGGCTACTATTTATTGAATAACCTGCGTCGGATATTCCCTTCATTTTTGTTCCGAAACAGGTTTAAAACAAAATTAAACTGTTCTTCCGATTTTGATCCGGAGTACATTCAGAAGAGGGTGAATTATTACAACCGTCTGGAATCCAACGCTAAACTGCCACAAACTACACCTACGCTTTCAGAATTAAAGCTTGGGAAATCAATGAAGGTATATTATTTCGACAGCTACGAATATAGCCGGTACTTTGACCCTATGCTAAGGGCTGAATTTTTATTTGGTGATATTATCCACATACCTGAAGTGCCCTCATTTGTGAAAAGCCGCCCAATTAGGGGTGATAATTCAAATTCCGTTGTTTTGAAACTGGAGAAACTGAGGCATTTTCGGTATGTAAACGATAAAAAGGCATTTCAGGACAAGAAACCAATGTTGATTTTTCGCGGACAGGTTTATCAACCCCATAGGTTACGGTTCCTGGAAATGTATTTTAATCATCCTTTGTGCAATATCGGACAGGTGAACAACGATCAAAACCTGCAATATTTGGTTAGCAAAATGACCGTTGACAAGCATTTAGATTATAAATTTATCCTCTGTCTCGAAGGAAACGATGTTGCCAGTAATCTGAAATGGGTGATGTCGTCAAATTCGTTGGCTGTTATGCCCAAACCTACTTACGAAACATGGTTTATGGAAGGATTGCTGGTTCCCAATTTTCATTATGTTTTGCTCAAAGACGATTATTCCGACCTGGAAGAACGGATGGCTTATTATTGCCAGCATATCGATGAAGCATTGGCGATTATCAACAACGCCCACCAATTTGTAAAACAGTTTAGGAACGAAAAACAGGAAGATTTGATTTCGTTGCTCGTATTAAAAAAGTACTTCGAAAAAACAGGGCAAAATGCAATTCTCTGAAATAATTTGAGGACAGCGTTTAACATCATTTTATTGCAGGGCTATAAAAAGAGCGGTTTTTCGAATTGACAAGGATAAAATTTCAAATCTGAAAAATGAACGTGAACGGCAAACCTTTCCGCACCATTTGGATGGACTTGCAAACTGGTATCGTTAGTATGATTGACCAGAATGCCCTTCCTTTTGACTTTAAAATTCATGAAGTAAAAACTTACCCCGAAACCTGCCATGCCATTGTTACCATGGTTACACGAGGGGCTGGCGCGATTGGTGCTGCGGCAGGATTTGCAATGGCGCAGGCGTTTTTGGAAGGTGTTGGATTGAATGGAGAAACGGGAGGAGAGAAGGGTGAGGGGAGAAGGGAGACCGGTGCAGAGTATTCTGTTGCTCAATTTGAATTTTTTGATTTGGCCCGGAAGGAAATAGAAGCTACAAGACCAACTGCCAGAAACCTGTTTTTTGCTACCGAAAAGGTGTATAATGCTGGATTGAAAAGTGTGGAAGCAGCTTTGCGCGAAGCTCAATTTCTGGCTGATGAGAACATATCAGATTCAAAAAAGATTGGGAAGTATGGCAGCATTTTGATAAAAACCGGCACCAAAATACTTACCCATTGCAATGCCGGATGGCTTGGTTTTGTTGATTTTGGAAGCGCTCTGGCACCTTTGTATGTAGCGAAACAGCAAGGAAAAGAGTTTTTTGTTTATGCTGACGAAACCCGTCCTCGCAACCAAGGCGCACGCCTTACCGCCTGGGAACTGCAGAACGAAGATATTCCACACAAAATTGTGCCCGACAATGCAGGAGCACATTTGATGAGCCAAGGATTGGTCGATTTAATAATAGTGGGTGCCGACCGAATTGCTGCCAATGGCGATACAGCCAATAAAATCGGAACTTTCGAGAAAGCCATAGTCGCAAAAGAATTTGGGATTCCATTTTATGTGGCCGCACCCTTTTCGACCATAGATTTTTCGCTTACCGATGGCTCTCAAATACCTATCGAAGGGCGTAGTGAGGATGAAGTACTTTTTTACACCGGTCCCGATTCCGAAGGCACAATGCGAACCATACGCATGGCTTCGCCCGGTTCCCACGCCATTAATCCAGCATTCGACGTTACCCCGGCAAAGTATATAACGGGGTTTATTACTGAGAAAGGCATTTTTACACACGAGGAGTTGTCTGGAATGAAGCTTGAATAAACTGAAAATAATAAGTGAGTTTAATAAAAAAACTGAGATGATAGAAAACACCTGCAACTGGCCCGGCAACGATCCTAAAATGATTGAATACCACGATAACGAATGGGGCGTTCCTTTGCACGACGACAAAAATTTGTTTGAATTTATGGTTTTGGATGCCTTTCAGGCTGGCTTGAGCTGGAAAACCATATTGCATCGCCGTGAAGGCTTCAGAAAAGCATTTGATGATTTCGATACTATGAAAATTTCGATGTATGGTGAGGATAAAATCCAGCAACTGATGCAGGATGCTTCCATTATCCGCAACCAATCCAAAATACGTTCGACTGTAACCAACGCACTAGCTTTTCTAATTGTGCAAAAGGAATTCGGCACTTTCGATAAATACATTTGGCAGTTCACAGGTGGCACAACCATTTATAACAACTGGACAGACCTCAAGCAGCTTCCCGCAAAATCGGCCGAATCGGATGCAATGAGTAAAGACCTTATCAAACGGGGTTTCAAGTTTGTAGGTTCCACAATTTGCTACGCTTTTATGCAGGCAGCCGGAATGGTAAACGACCACATGGCTTATTGCAACAAGCACGATAATAAGTATTTATAATATTTTGTTTGGCAAAAACAGTTCACTTTCCACATTTTTGCCTTTAAAAAAAACAGGGACTCATTTGGAATCCCTGATTTTTATAATTTGGTTTCTCTACTTTTTCCAAACCGGAAGCCTACCCGGAGTTGCAGGTGCTCCAAGCTTTTCGACCTCAGTTTCGAGGTTTTTCAGATCGGTTTCGCCAATTTGTTTGATTTTTTCGTAAACCGGCGGAAATTCAGCCATCAGTATGCTGTACGAATCTTTTTGCATTTGCGTCGGTGCTCCGGTTGAACCCCAATGCGACCACGCCATTTTATAGAGCCGACTGTAAAGCGTAACTGGTGCAGGTGGGTTTTCCTCATCGCTTGGTTTGTTGCTTACATTGTTGAATTTCAGCTTTATATCCTCTAATTGTTGCGAAACAGTTGCAATCCGTATGCGCAAATCGGTATTTGCTCCAGGAACAGCATTTAGTGCCGCTGCAAGTGCATACGAACGCTTGAGCAAGTCCTCGGCGTATTGATCTGTACCAGACATTACACGGGTAAGCTCGGCGACTTTCTTTTGAAAATCGGCAACTTCCGCCTTGTCAGCAACAGGTAATGTGGAATTGTTGAGTGTTACGGCATTAAACTCAACCGGACCAGCAAGTTGTTTAACCGTATCACGGACAGTAATAGAGAGGCTGACTCTGTATTTGCCGGGCATAACCGGAATACCGCTTCCGGAAGCAGCAAACGGATCGTACTTGTCTTTGCCGTCAACAGGGGAAAAATCGCGGTAACGCAAATCCCAGTTTATACGGTTTATGCCTGACGATGGTGCTTTATTGATTCGGCAAATCTCGTTCCCAGTTTCATCCGTTATGGTAAATGTCAGATAGGCAGCTATTTCCTCACGTTCGGCTCGCAATTCGGCAGTAGTTGGTTGTGGGATGCGTTCGCTTTTCTCGAACAATTTCGTTTCTTTTTCCTGACGGATGTCCTTTAAGGTTTTAGGCGCATCTTTGAGGTAATAAGTAAAAACTGCACCAAAATCAGGGTTTTTGGCCACAAAATAAGTCGAGCCTTGTCCGTATTTTGTATCTGAAGGAATGTACATCAAAGCATCCTTAATCGGGAAAATATGGGCATCTTTTTCAAGCAATTCCTTGGTTGTTGAGCGCAAAGGCGAATAGTCATCCATAATATAGAACCCACGGCCAAAAGTAGCAAGGGCCAGATCACTTTCGCGTTTTTGTATCGTAATATCACGAACTGGAATAGAAGGCATCCCATTTGTGAGTTTTACCCAAATTTTGCCCCCATCGTTACTGAAATAAAAGGAAAATTCAGTTCCAACAAAAAGCAAATCAGGATTGATAAAATCCTGTTGGATACTGTGAACGGTTTCGTCCTTAGGCAGGTTGGCTGCAATTGAATTCCAGGTGCGACCTTTATCTGTACTTTTGAAAATATACGGTTTGAAATCGTCGCGAAGGATATTGTCGAAGGAAGCAAAAACCACATTTTCATCCAAACGCGAAGCCATCAAATCGCTGACATAAGTATTTTCGGGTACTCCCGGAAACTTATCCGTTTTCGACCAACTTTTGCCTGCATCTTCCGAAACTTGTATTACACCATCATCAGTACCAACATACAAGAGGTTTTCTTTAACAGGAGATTCGTCCATGGAAACAATTGTGCCGTAAAGCGAAGTAGAAATATCCTTCACAACAGCATCATAACTCCAGTATTTGCCCATCACAGGCCAGGTATTCCTGTCAATCTGGGCAGTTAAATCGTCGCTAATCACCTGCCAGGTGTTGCCGCGGTCATCGCTACGGAAAACTTTGTTGGCCGCACAATACAAACGAGTTGGCGAATATGGGCTTAGAATTAAAGGCGTGTTCCAGTTCCAACGGTAAGTAAGCTCGTCTTTGCGCGGCTCAGGCCTGATGTCGATGGCTTCCTGGCTTTTGCGATCGTACCGCACCATCCCGCCATATTGCGATTCGGAATAAACAATATTTGGATCAACCGGGTCGATCTGCGACCAGAAACCATCGCCGCCACAGGTTACAAACCAGTCGTCGCTCACTACACCTGAACCACTTATATTTCGCGATGGACCGCCGAAACTGTTGTTGTCCTGGGTTCCACCATAGATATAATAGAAAGGTTCTGAATTATCGACCTGAACCCTGTAGAATTGGGTAACAGGCAGGTTAGATTTAAAAACATATTCTTTGCCTCCATCAAACGACTCGTATATACCGCCATCGCCACCAATAAACAAATGTTTGGTGTCGGTTGGATCAATCCATATCGCGTGGTCGTCAACATGGCGTTTGTTGTTGCCTATCGACTTCCATGTTTTGCCGCCATCTTCGGTAAACTGCGAAACGGTTTCGGCCGAATATATTTTGTCGACATCCTTTGGGTCGCAGAATATCTCGTTATAATATTGGCCTTGTGCGAAATGGTCGCTCATTTTCGACCAAGTTGCGCCACGGTTTGTGCTTCGGTAAAAACCTCCGGTTTCGTTGCCCGCTTCAATTATTGCAAAAATGTAATCGGGGTTAACAGGTGAAATCGCCATTCCAATTCCGCCCATATCGCCACCAGGCAGGCCGATTTTCAGTTTGTCCCAAGTTTCGCCGGCATTAGTTGATTTATAGATTGCAGTTTCGGGGCCACCGCCAATTTTTGTAAAAACATGTCTGCGTCGCTGTTCGCTGCTGGCATATAAAACGTTGCTATCGCGTGGATCCATTAAAATATTGTTCACGCCGGTATTTTCACTAATTTCCAGCACTTTCTTCCAGTTTTTCCCGCCATCAGTGGTTTTATAAAGTCCACGGTCGCCACCAGGTCCCCAAACCGAACCTTCAGCAGCCACATAAACTATATCGCTGTTTTTTGGATCGATGACAATTTTCCCAATATGCTGCGAATTTTTCAGCCCCATATTTTTCCAGGACTTGCCGCCATCGTTGCTTTTATAAACGCCATCACCATAACCTAAAGCCCGTTGATGATTATTTTCGCCTGTTCCAACCCAAACCACATTTGTGTTATTTGGGTCAATTACAACAACGCCGATTGAATACGATTTTTGTCCATCGAAAACAGGATCGAAAGTAGTCCCGTTATTGGTGGTTTTCCAAACATGGCCCGAAGCTGCGGCAACAAACCATTCGCTGTGGTTATTGGGGTTTACTGCAAAGTCGGCAATACGACCCGAGGTAAACGATGGCCCGATGGAACGCCACTTCAAACCACCAAAAGAAGACGATTTTAAAGTGTCGGACTTGGCTTCCTGCTTTGCCTCGTCTTTTTTAGTTTTCGGTTTCTGCGCATTGGCATCATTTGCAAAAATCATTATAACAATGGCTAAAATGCTCATCATCATACCGATAAAATTAGTCTTTGTGTGTTTTCTCATAGTTTTTGCATTTTAGGGGTGTTACGTTATTCGGGTTTTTAATCTCGCTTTTAATCATTCTTACTTATCAACAAACAAAGATGGAATTTTATTCAACACCTGAAATTAAAAAATTGTAGAAATATGTAAAAACGCCATTATAATCGGCAACCTATTCATAAAATCTGTTAAAATGCTTTGGAAAAAGCTGGAATATATATATGTATTCTACCTTTGACTTATCATGCTGCAACAACCATTTACTTTACCAACTATCAATAATCCAGCAGTTTAAATCCATTTATTTTATTGTCATGAAACAGATTAAGATGATTTCGATAACATTTGTAGCAACGATTGTATTGTTTTACAGCCCACTAATGGCACAAAACACCACATTTAAACTATCTGACTACAAAAATCCGAATTACTTATACCAAACATTGGATTTGCAATTTGGTTTGAATAGCGGGATGTTTGTGAATAGAACCTCGAATGCCACAAATTCCAATGCGGCTTCGCTCAACTCACAAATGGTGGCAAGATATTCTAAATTTGTAAATTCACCAAAGTCACAGGGAGAGCAACACATCGCGCTTAATGGCGGAATTGGATCAACTACAAGTACTAATAAACCAGAAAATAGCAATAGCTTTGAGAAAGAAAGGAATATAGCGTTCAGCCACCTCGAAGGAATTAGTTTTGATGTGGCGCAAAGGTTTTACAACGAAAAGCAAAATTATTTTGAAGCAAGCGGCTCATTGGCAACTTCAAATCAAAGTAATTCGCAAGAAAATAAAACATACACTTCAGGTAACTGGACAAGACAAAGCGAAAGTTCAGGCAAGTATTTTTCAAATGCAATAACGGGGTCGTTTTTGGTTGGGAAAGGCCGTATCGAACAGGTTCAGGATGCGCGATTAGCCATGTATCTGCTTGATGATCTGTACAAATTAAACAGGTCAAAACGGACTATAACAGATGATGATGTACTGGAACTTGCTAAACTGATAACTTTGTTGAAACACAGGCGGTTTTTTGATAACCGCCTACAGAAAATAGCCGAAATTGAAGCCATTGACTCGTTTTTGCAAAACAAAAACATAGCTCTCAGTACCGATGCAGCATATTTTACTTCGCTTAACGACAACTGGGATTTTGCAAACAACCCTGTACGGTACAGCGGAAACCGGATATTTACAGGGATTGAAGGCAACTGGGGATTTAATTACAAAAACAATTTTGCCAAATATCAACCGGAAGATAATTATATTGTTGAAACCACAATAAGAGAGAATTCGACAGGTATTTTCCTTGTAACGGGGCTAACTTGCGAAAATCCAAAAACCATAAAATGGCAAAACTCCGCAAGTTTTAAAGCTGGGATTGGGATACGCCAGAAATATGAAACGGAAAAAGAAAGAAATGACATTACAAATGACACAGAATCATCAGCTTATGCAGATGCAATCCCTTCTGTGATGCTTTCGGCAGACTATGGTTTCGGATATTATCCAAACTCACGGACTTGGTTAACATTAAACTGGTGGTTGCTTTGCGGCTGGGACAAAGAAATGAATGGCAGGACGTTGGCAGAAAAAGCCGATTTGCAAAACAGCTTTTACACATACACAGGGCCGCAATTCAGGGCCTATTTTTACCTTTCGGAAAAGCTCAGGCTGAACCTCACTTTTAATGGCGAGTTAAGGATAAACCACGACAAATACACTTATAATGTTCCTGATGGAAATGACACGAAACAGACTACAATCTGGTGGAACCAACAAATAAATGCCGCTTTGAGTTATAGTTTGTTCTAAGGTTCAAATGTTCTCTTGTTCAAATGTTCTCTTGTTCAAATATTCAATCATTCAATTACTTCAAGGCACATCGCGCAAAAGATCTTCAGTTTCCCATACAGTGTTTATTTGGCGATACTGATAGTCTTTTTGTTTTTACTGTCTGGTAATTTGTCTGATTTATTCTGGCTTTACGGAACAAATCAATTAATTTTGCGTTAGTTTTCAACGAATTATTAAACCACAGATTATGAGCGCCAACATTTTATTGAACGAAATTTTGGCTATGCTTCATCAAGTCAAAGATTCGGAAGAAGATCTTGAAAAAATACATAACTTCCTGTTGGAGAATATTATGGAAGATGAAGACGAGCCAGAGGTTACCATCCCTGAAAAATATAAAGAACTGGTTTCCGATATTGTCGATAACCTCGAAAGTGGTTTTTCAACCAAAATAGATGCCGAAAAAGCAGTTATCATTTCGGCTGTGAACGAATATGGCTTTACCGTTGATTTGTCGGAAGAGGATGAGTACAAGGACGAAAATGATACCGATGAAGACGAGGAAACCGAAAATTTTGGCTCATTTATCAATATTGAACGCTTGGAATCGTTTGAATCGTTTGAGATTATGGAAAATTTCGCCAACTCATTGGATGCAAGCCCTTTGAAGAAACAACTCCTTAATGCTTTACTACAAAAAAAACCTTTTGCCAATTTTAATGCCATCATACATAATTCGCCAGACAAAACCAACTGGTTCAATTTCAAGAGAAAAGCATTGGAACAGCATGTTGTGGGTATTTTGACAGCAAATTCCTTGTGGTAAAACAAAAAGAATATGGGAAAATACTTGCAAATACTCGAAGGGCTTACAGCCGGGCAAAAAATAGAATTTCTGGAGAAAATCCTGCTTAACTCAAGCGATCTGCAGTCGCAATTGATCAACTATTTTCCCGTAAATGAACAGGTTGTCAGTTCAATACCAATTGATTTCAACCAAATCGTAATTGAGGAATCTACCTACTATAAAGAAATATTAGAAGAAATCGACCTTGAGGAAACCGATTATGGCCGGTGGCACGATCGCCACGACCGATATTACGAAGAATGGGAAATTGCACAGGAAATAGCCGAAAAAGATATAAATGACTTGTTCGATTCCTTTCAAACCGATTTTATACTTTTGGCAGCGCAAGGAGATTTGAACACCATGATG
>CAIRHD010000527.1 GCA_903878265.1 uncultured Bacteroidales bacterium
CACTTCCATTGGTCAGGACTAGGATAATCGGTTTGCCTAAAGCTTTTAGTGCTTCAAGCAATTGCTGTTGGTTTTGTGGCAATTCGAGGTCAGTGCGGTCGCCAGCAGCAAACCCCGGGACTTTTACATCCATTTCTTCGCCTTCCAGATTGGGCGAAATTCCACCTGCAAAAATCACAACATCAGCATTTTTTGCTGCTGTTATGGCTTTAGTGAACAATGGACTGTTTGCAAGTAAATCGTTTCCTTTGTTAAGTGCTTGAATTTCTGGCCTTTCAACACCTTGGCCATAAACAACTTTTGTATTTTTCGTTGCCCTTTTTCTTATCCCTTCAAGCAATGTAACAGGTTGCGAAGGGATTCCGTTGTAGTTGCCCAATAAAACCGAAGTGTCGTTGGCATAAGGCCCGATTACTGCAATATTTTTGATTTTGCCCGAAAGTGGAAGGATGCCATTTTCATTTTTTAATAGGACAATGCTCTGCTGAGCCACTTCATGAGCAAGCCTGCGGTTTGCTTTGGAATCGTAATCGGTTGCTGCTATGTTGGAATACTTAACCTTGCTTGGTGGATCGAAAAGCCCAAGCCGGAAGCGGGCTTCAAACAAGCGTTTTAACGAAATGTCCAGTTCATATTCAGTTATATAGCCCATTTCAATTGCTTTTTTCAAGCTACCATATTCAGGGCCGCACGAAAGGTCGGTTCCCGCTGTTATCGAAAGTGCTGCCGCTTTTTCCGCTGTTGGCACAAAATTGTGGAAGTTGTACATATCTGAAACTGCCCAGCAATCTGAGACCACATAGCCTTTAAACCCCCATTTGCCGCGGAGCGTTTCTTTAAACAAAAATGTATTAGCCGAACTTGGAGTTCCATAAACTCGATTGTAACAAGTCATTACCGAATATACTTTTGCATCTTTTACAAGTGCTTCAAAAGCTGGAAGATAGGTTTCGTATAAGTCGGTTTGTGATGGCCATGCGTCAAATTTATGCCGTTGCGATTCGGGTCCGCTATGGACTGCAAAATGTTTGGCTGTAGCAATTACCTTGAAATAATTAGGGTCGTTTCCTTGTAACCCTTTCACAAACGACTTTCCTATTTGGGATGTAAGGAAAGGATCTTCTCCGTACGTTTCCTGCCCACGACCCCAACGTGGATCGCGGAAAATATTGATATTCGGCGACCAGAAAGTGAGTCCCTGATAAATATCGTGTCTTCCTTTGCTCACCGCTTCGTAATATTTCGCCCGTGCTTCGGTTGAAATAACATCAGCTTCGCGAAAAATCAAATCAGGGTTAAATGTGGCCGCCATGCCAATTGCCTGTGGGAAAACAGTGGCTATCCCATTCCTTGCCACACCGTGCAAACACTCGTTCCACCAGTTGTATTGTGGAATCCCAAGCCTTTCGATGGCAGGTGCAGTATGTTGCATCTGGCTTATTTTTTCGTCAAGCGTAAGCAACGAAACTAAGTTGTCCACTCTTTTTTCCAAAGGATATTCAGTATCCAGATAAATAGGAGCTTTGTGGTTGGGGCTATTTGGGTTTTGGGCGGATGCGATTATGGTTTGGAACAAAAAGCAAGACACGATAAAGTATCTGTGGAATGGAAAATGTATTGGCATAAGGCAGGTTTAGTATTTATTTTACAAAGAAGCTTCCACTATTTAAAAAATTGACGCGAACATCAAAAAACGAATACACAAATTTAATACATTTGCTGAATGTAGCATGGTGATTAATTATTACTTTGTTTCATAATAAAAAAAATATAAGAAGCTGGTAATCATAATTATAAAATGCATTTATGAAGATTTATAGCGAGCATTTCGGAATGCTGCCGGACAAAAGGGAAGCCATTTTGTATACCCTTGAAAATGAGGACGGACTTTCGATGAAAGTTACAAATTATGGTGGCACTATAATTTCGTTGCAGTTTCCTGACAAAAATGGCATTTCTGCTGATTTGGTTTTAGGTGAACCTACATGGGAAAAATGGATCGAAAATCCGCAATATTTTAATTGCATTGTTGGGCGTACCTGTAACCGTATTGCTGGGGCAAAATTTAGTTTGGATGGCCATGAGTACCAATTAACCGCTAACCAAAATGGCTACCAGTTACATGGTGGTTTCCAAGGTTTCCACCTTAAACTTTGGGATGCTGATATTTTTGAAAACGAAAATGGGGTTGGTGTTGTGTTTCAGTATTTAAGTGCCGATGGCGAAGAAGGATTTCCCGGAAACCTGAAAGTAAAAGCTGTTTACACACTCAATCCCCAAAACGAAATTGCCATAGAGTTCTTCGCTGAAACTGACAAAGCCACACCTGTGAACCTGACTAACCATGCCTATTTTAACCTGAATGGTGAAGGTTCCGGAAATATTTATAGGCATGAACTGTTGATTAACGCAGATGAAATTACTGTAACCGACAAGAACAGCCTGCCGACAGGTGAACTTGCATCGGTAGCAGGAACAGCTTTTGACTTTGCCAAACCACACCCAATTGGCGAACGTATTAATCACCTTTACAAAGGATACGATGATAACTTTGTTTTGAGGAATCAAAATGGGAATCTGGCACTTGCAGCTACTGTTTTGGATCCCGTTTCTGGAAGGATTTTGGAGGTATTGACCACCGAACCCGGTATTCAGCTTTATACGGCCAATTGGTTCGATGGAACGCAACCGGGCAAATGTGGAAAACCACATGAAGCCCATTCGGCATTTTGCCTCGAAACGCAACATTATCCCGATTCCATGAACCAGCCTTCATTCCCAAACGTGATTCTCAGACCCAGGGAAGAATATTATTCGAAAACGGTTTGGCGGTTTAGTAACGTTTAAAAGCTTTCCTTTTTACTTTGGCATGCGTCTGAAGCAACATTGAAGGTATATCTCACAAAACCAATAACTTGTTTGAGGAAAATCGATCAAATAAACAAACCTGAACTACTATGAATTTAACCTGGCTCGATTGGGGTATTATACTTATCCTGTTTGTACTAATGCTTGGAATGGTTTTCCTGAGCAAAAACCTTATGCGCAGCGTAAGCGATTTTCTGGCTACAGGCCGAACCGGAGGGCGCTATATAATTTCAATGTTTCATGGTACGGCAGCGCTTGGTGCCATAACAGTTGTTGGAGCACTAGAGCAAAATTTTAATGCCGGGTTCAATTCCCGTTGGTGGGAAATGCCGACTGCCGTGATTTTGGTGACAATTAGTGTAACAGGTTGGGTTGTGTATCGTTTCAGGCAAACACGTGCTTTGACCATGGCACAGTTTTTTGAGATGAGGTACAGCCGCTCATTCCGCATTTTTGCTGGTATTTTGGCATTCCTTTCCGGAATTGTGAACATGATTATTTTTCCCGCCGTCAGCGCGAAATTTTTCATTTATTTCTGCGGTATTCCTGAAATCGGGTTTTTGGGCAGCTACTCTATTACCTATATATTAACTGCAGCCGTAATGGTTCTGGTTCCGCTCTATTTTATTTTTACCGGAGGTCATATTGCGGTTATGTTTACCGATTTTATCCAGGGCGTTTTTGTCAATATTGTTTTTGTCATTATTGTTATCCTTTTACTTGTGCAGGTAAGCTGGGGCGATATTGGCGAAGCCATGGAAGCAGCCCCGGTCGGGAAATCCCTGATCAATCCCTTCGATGCAGGTGAAATACAGGATTTTAACCCCTGGTTCTTTTTTATTGGGATGTTTGGTTTAATTTATACGAAACTTTCGTGGCAGGGAAATTCATCGTTTAACATTGCTGCTAAAAGTGCCCACGAAG
>CAIRHD010000528.1 GCA_903878265.1 uncultured Bacteroidales bacterium
AACCAAATAAAATTCCTTTCTTTGGTATCCGGTGGGGTTAACCTTATTAAATAATTATCTGTTTGCTGGTAACGTTCTAAAAAGTGATAAAGCCTTTTGTATGCTTCAAACATGATATTGTAGAACGTGCCTAAACTATACCCATACTTTTCAGCTTCAATTTTAAAGTATTCCGCTCTGCTCTCGGGTGAATGTTCAAACGCCCTAATAAGTAATAAATTTGCATCTTTTGCCCTCATTGGTTCAGTGTTTATTTGTATTTTTGCAGTGGTTCAAAGTTTATTTAAGGGGTTGAGGTTGGTAGCCTTCGCCCCTTTTTTGTGCAATTAGTGAAAAATATGAATTTCAAACAAAACATTATTTTTGCGGCTTTTGCTTTGCCTTTACGTTCTTTTCAAAACTATCTGCTTTTTCTTCCTGTGTAACCTTAATGTATTTCAGAAATTCGCTTTCTGTTTTGTGTCCGGTTATTGCCATTATTTCAAGTTTATCAATTTTCATCTTATAGTAATTTGTGGCGAAGGAACGCCGGGCAACGTGCGAAGTAACTAAATCGTATTTTTTTTGGTTTTCCTTTTTTACTACATTTTTGCCCCCTCTTGTGATATGTGTAACACAGGGATCTGTTAACCCTGCCAGTTTGGCAACTTCCTTTAAGTATTCATTAAACTTTTGGTTGCTTATAGCTGCTGGTAATTGGAAATCATATTTCTGCAATATCTCTTTAACCTGTGGCATCAGTGGAATAATTACTTTGCGGCTCGTTTTTTGGGCAACAATCCGCAATCTATTATCCTGTATATCTTCTTTTTTAATGGTTGTGTAATCTGAAAACCTTAATCCGGTATTGCAACCAATCAAAAATAAATCCCTTACCTTGTCTAACTTGGGGCTTTTGGTCAAATCCAGTTTATAGATTAGATCCAGTTCGGTAAAATTCAAATAAATACTTTCGCTTTCTTCCTGTAATCCCTTAAACTTCTTATAATATAGGTTTGTGTTTAACCCGGCTGTTGTGGCTTCGCCTATCACTGTTTTAACAAATTTCAACATCCGCCCAAAATAGTTAGCTGAATAGTTTTTTTCATTCAGCATGAAGCTGGTAAAACCTTTGTGGAAATCTTCGTTAATATCTTCAAAATCATAAATTTTACCATCAAAATCAAAGAAATCAGTAAGGGTTTTTTTAACTGTTTTGTAGCGTATTGGCATTTTTTCAGAAAGTTTGCGCCCTGTTTTTTGGTTTGTTCGGGTTCGTGTGTTTTCAATAAATATATCGAAGTATTTGAGCAAAGTAATTTTTTCGGGTTGTGGGGTTTCAATAACAGGCTGGGGCTTCAACCGTTCGTTAAGCTTTACCCGAAAATATTCAGGCGTTAACGCTCCGCCCCCTGCCAGTGCTTCGTTTTCAATTTCACCGATATAATTACGGATCATTTTCAAACGGTTATTGATATAAATTGCATCAATACAATTCGCTTTTGCTGGTTTGTCTTTTGAAGCTTTGTTAAATTCAGCTTTGCCGATATGTAACCCTGTGAAATAAATCAACCTTTTGCCTAAAAAATGATAGCTTGCAATTATAGGGCGGTTTGCTTCCGTTCCTTTTCCAGTGTTCAAATAAAATTTGATATTTCCCATTAGGTTCAAGTTTTTAGTTTTGTGTAAAAGGATAGCGGTTAAAAGGGGTAGCGGTATGGGTAACGGTTTTGAACGTATTTTAATCACTATTGCAAAGGTAGTAAAGTTTAGTGAATAATCAATACATGTTGATTATCAGATAGTTTGTATTAACTTATTTGTATATTTACTTAATATTACTTAACTATCGAAGTGATCCCAAGCGGATCACACAGTTACTAACAAATATTACAAATGTCGCTAATCTTCAAGGAGTTAGCGACATTTTTCTTTTGCCCAAACCCCACTTTTTTCATTAATTCCCACTATTCGCGATACCAAATCGGTGTCCATCTTTTGCACACCTTTCTTGGACACCGAATTGTTAATAACTTATTGTTATTTAGGCTTTTAGAACACATTTTTTGATTAATTATCCAACAAAAATTCTTACCTTTATAGTCCAATCGGTGTCCAACATTTTAAAGTCTAAACCATGAAAAACACATCAAACATCCTCTTTTACATCCGCAGATTCCGTGCTAATAAGGATGGGAAAGCACCCATTTATCTTCGTATTACAATCCAGGGCAAACGTGCCGAACTCACCACAAACCGCTTTGTCATTCCCGAAAAATGGTCTGTCGAAGCACAAGGTATGAAAGGTACTGGCGAGGAAGCCCGCACCCTCAATACCTTTCTTACCTCACTTCGCAACAAAGTCCTTCAACACATCAATAGCCTCGAACTTCAGAATGTCGAAGTAACCGCAGAAACCCTCCGTCAGGCAGTCCTTGGTTTGGATCAGGAGCAGCACACACTTGTCGAACTTTTCGATTACCATAACCTCCGCATGAAATCCCTTGTCGGAAAAGATTTTGCAATTGGCACATATAAAAGGTATGTAGTAACACTTGGCAAGGTCGAAGCATTTTTAAAGCATCAGTTCAATAAAACTGACATTTTGCTCTCTGACCTTAATCATGCCTTTATTTCAAACTTCGAGTTTTATTTAAAAACCCACGACGAGCTCGAAAACAACACAGCAATGAAATACATCAAGAACGTTAAGAAAATTATTCGCATTGCTCTTGAAAATGAGTGGATAGACAAAGACCCGTTTATTCGTTTCCGTTGCACTTATAAAGACCCCAAACGGCCATATCTGACAAAGGAAGAACTTGAAGCATTGATAAATAAAGAATTTACAATGTCAAGGTTAACACTAGTAAGAGATTCATTTATTTTCTCATGCTTTACAGGTTTGGCTTATTCCGATATTGAACAGTTAACCCAGGATGATATAAAAATCGGCATTGATGGGGAAAAATGGATTACTATATACAGAAAGAAAACCGATACCCGTTCAAGTATCCCCCTGCTCCCACCTGTAATGGAATTAATTGAAAAATACCGCAATCATCCTGAAACGATTAAAAATAAAACCTTGCTGCCGATGATAAGCAACCAGAAAAGCAACGCCTATTTAAAGGAAATTGCTACTCTTTGCCAAATCGACACATACCTTACTTTTCATGTTGCCCGATATACATTTGCTACAGCAGTGACTTTATCTAATAATGTTCCTATTGAAACAGTTAGCCGAATGGTGAGCCACACTTCCATTAAAACCACCCAGATATACAGCAAAGTAGTTGATTCTAAGGTAAGTAATGACATGAAAAATCTTAAATTGCGATTAGGTTTTCAGCCACACGCTACAATCGTTGAAAACGCTGTCTAAGTGACCAATTTACCCCCAGATTCTCAGTTCTGAACAAATTATTCATACCCTGATAGTTGATGAAATTATCAGGGTATTTATATTTTTATTCTTTTTGTCTGTTTGTTTTTTTTTGAGATTTGCTTTGAAATTCTTTAATTTTACCAAAGTAATTTTAGGTGGGTTCTAAAAATTCATTTTTTTGATTTTCATAAAAACAAGCAGATCCCGTTTGCATCTGTGCTCGAAAAGCAAGATGGTTTTATGCGGTTTTTTCACTGTTGATTCGAGAAATTGAACCAATTATTCTATCGCCCA
>CAIRHD010000529.1 GCA_903878265.1 uncultured Bacteroidales bacterium
GAACCATCGACCTACGCATTAGAAGTGCGTTGCTCTATCCAGCTGAGCTACGAAGCCATTGTAGTTGCAGACCAGTCAAGCATTGATGCATTACTTGGTGGGTTTTTATTAGACGACAACCAACGTCATTTCTTTTACAAAGATAAGTAAATTATTTCAATCTACCAAATCTTTTTTACTTTATTTTTAAACTATCTTCAATCTGTTCATTGGTAAAGTCATCACTACCCGATACACTCGCTGTATATCTGTTATTGGTTACAGGGTGTTTTCTGTGTCTAAACTGATGAACAACTTTATCTTTGTTCTTGAAGCTGCCCATGTATTGCCACGCCTCTCCTTCATGAAGGGCTACTCTAGGTTCTTCAATCTCTTTGTTGATGGGATGTGTTTCTAACCAGCTCCACATATACTCCCACTCTGGGCTGTCCTTTTGTACGATTATTAATTCCATACAGCAAAGATACGAAGAAAAAAAGAAATATCCAAACTTAATTGGATATTCTTTTCTCTGTTTGTAAACTTTCTGCTTCCCAAATTTCAGCAAGTCGTAGGATTTCTTCCACGATATACTTCTCCATAAAGATATATGACATTTCATATTCGTCTTCGGGGTCAGAACTAAATCCACTTGGCATATACACATTAATCTGTGCTTTACCAATAAAAAATTCTTCTGCTAGTCCTGTGTAGTTTCCTAGTTCGCCTACACATGGGCTACAATCAACGTGTTCCAATTCTCCGATTGAGAAACTACCATATTCTTTGATGATAGCGTTGATGCGGTTAATCATTGTTCTTTTCTGCATGACTTTTGGTTTTTAATTACATTACAAATATAGTGATAATAAATGACACTACCAAACTTTTATCTAACTTTTATTGCTAAATCTTCTCTGTCTGTTCCCCATTTGGGAACAAGCGTACCATTCTTACGCCATGTAACCACAACAAACCCCTCGTGAAAGTTCTCACGCCCAAGTATCGGACACTTAACTCGACCTCTAATTACGTTGTCACGAACTAACCATGTTAACTCTTTGACTTCGTATCCACCTAACGTGTGTGTTATCTGCTGTAATATTGATTGTTCCATGATGCAAATATAGTGATTAATATTTAAACTACCAAATTATTTAACAAAAAAAGTGGGATATTTCTACCCCACCTCTCCACCAATTAAACAACTTTATCTTTCAACCAAATCAAACTTTAATTCTGTGTAGTCCTTTGGCTTTTCAGTTTCAATGCTAATTAAATCCCTCGCCCAACTTCCAATGATAGAAGTATTGCCTTGCTGTCTACTCGGTACAATATGGAAGTCGCCCCCACCTTGTCCGTTGCCCTCGCAAGTTAATAACGGTAAAGGTGCAATACGCCAACCGTCAGTATCTTTTGGTACTTTGGTTTTATCTACATACTGTCTTTTGGTATGGTTTACGACAAACCTCGTTTCCTTGTCGGTTAAGGTTGTTGTTGGACTAACCTCGTTACTGTCTTTGCAACGTTGATAAGTGTTTGACTTACGCCCTTTGCAATCTTCGGCATAATCGCCACCCCAAACAATGTGCTGTGGGTTTTGATAGATAAGACTTTCAACTGCTCGAACAAAAGGGTTCTTCGCCCAAGAGTGTTCCATTAGTTTAAGTCCACTACCGAACGACCAACTGTTAACCCATTGCAAAACTGTTTTTTTGTTTTTCCCTAAAATAGCGGGTTTGTAATACTGTCCCATGACTTTAAATGTTTTATTGGTTAATGATGAAGCAAAGATAAAGATAATTTTTCAATTATCCAAATCTTTTTTAATTTATTTTACCAGTTACTGGTAAATTTTGTTTTGGTTTTAATCCAGTCCATGATTTGCCCAGTATAGTAACTGGTTGTCAAGTCAAATAGAAACCAGTCCAGTTTACTTTCAGCATCGCTACTGGCTGTTGAAACTTCTAACCTGTTCCACTCTTTGGCGTTTGACTGGTTGCTACCTTTACTGCTACCCTGTGAGAAATCCCACTCTTTAGCAATGATAGTTACTTTCTTTGCTGTGGCTTCTACTGTGATAACTCCACCTTTGCAATACTCTCCGATTTTAAATGTTTTACTTGCCATTTGTTTTTGTTTTATTGGTTGAAACAAAGATAAGGATAATATTTGTAACTACCAAATTTATTTACAACATTTTTCTAACTTTCTCAAAATATTTCTCAACTCGTGTAGCAAACGCTAGGGCTGTGGCTTTTGATTTTGCATAAGCAAAAAACTGGCAATACTCACTGTCAAACTCAATTCCTTTACAGGCTACCTTTTCTTTGATGAACTCTTCAAAGTCGTAAGCCGATTCAAACTGTTTAACAGTCATACTGGTTTTAGGGTTACCAGTGATAGTCCACTGGGCACCGTCCCAGTCTCCTTTGTAAACTGTTAGCCCTACTGGGAAGTTTATGTCTTTATTCATGTTGTTTTGTTTTATTGTTGAAACAAAGATAAGGAGAATATTTCTATTCTCCAAATTTTTT
Organism: uncultured Bacteroidales bacterium; assembly: GCA_903878265.1. GTDB lineage: Bacteria > Bacteroidota > Bacteroidia > Bacteroidales > UBA4417 > UBA4417. The sequence continues at coordinate 2,517 of CAIRHD010000529.1, forward strand.
ACAAAATAATTTCAATAAATTTTCCGTGCATAAACACATCGCCAACTGTAACCTCATCGTCTGCTGTTACTCTACCCAAACGGTATTCCAGTATTTCTTGTCGATAGTTTTTTGCGATGTCCTCAAACTCGCCATCCAGTTTGTATCTGAACTTTCTATTGCCGTCTTTCTCGTAGGCAACAAACGTTCCAGTTAAGTCGTTGTACCAAACATCAAACGTATTGTCATTTGATTTGTTTTCTGCTAACTCAATGTCAGTTAAAATAAGTTCCATATCTTTTTGTTTTATTGGTTAAGCAAAGATAAGGATAAGTTTTCACTTATCCAAATCTTTTGCAACTTTTTTTAATAGCCACC
>CAIRHD010000530.1 GCA_903878265.1 uncultured Bacteroidales bacterium
GAAGCGGAATGGGAACATGCCGGAAGAGGCGGGCAATATAACCCATATTATAATTATCCTTGGGGAAACGACCAGGACATTACAAAAGCAAACTGGCCCCAATCGGGCGATCCTTACGAATCTGGCAGCTATCCTCTCACAACTCCGGCAGGGTTTTATGATGGGTCGCTCAGGCAGAAATCCGATTACAACTGGCCTGGAAATGCTTCGAGTTACCAAACAACCAGTGGCGCAAATGCCTTCGGACTTTACGATATGGCTGGAAATGTTTGGGAACTAATAAACGATTGGTATGGGCAAAACTATTACAGCTTAAGCCCTTACGATAATCCAAAAGGGCCGGATGCAGGTTTTATCATGCCCGATGGAAAGCCTTACCGCGGCATGAGAAGCGGAAACTGGTACAACGGTTATTCTACAACTTCTATAAATGATGGGCATTCTAGGGTTTCGAACCGTAATCCTTCATACTATCGTGGACCGCAGGATCCAAATCACCCCTGGTATCATGTTGGGTTTCGCATTGCCCGAAATTGTGTTGGCTACACAGCCGGAATTTATGATAACCCGGCCTGGGCAAAGTTTAATCTTCAAAGTTTCCCAAATCCGGCTAAAACTACCACTACTTTCCAGTTCGAATTATCAAAACCAGAATTTGCTATCCTGACTATTTCTAACAGTCTAGGCCAAAATATTGCAACCCTTGTAAATGAAAAATTAGCTACCGGAACCCATACTTACCACTGGGATGCTGGTAATTATCCTTGTGGAATTTATTATTACTCGCTTCAGGTTGAGAATGTTAAACTAATGAAAAAGATGATAATCATTAAATAAGACTGACGAAAATTGTGCTTAAGGAAGGATGATATTCTTCTGCGTGAAGAAAGAAATGAGAGATGCAATATGCCTTTGTAGATAAAGTTTAAGCAACCTATTTCTCTCTTGCCACATCAGGCCTCCAACTTCAAAATAGAAAGTTATACAACAAAATCAGACACCAACAAAAATCAAAACTATGAAACACTTACTTTTCTGTGCAGCCTTTTTCTTCATTGCCGGGCATCTGTTTCCCCAGGAATGTTTTATGGTTCCCACCGAAACCAGGTATTGGGATCAATCAAATTCATTTAATGGATACACCCTTTTTGGAACGCGGGGAACTTCCTATTTGATAGATATGGAGGGACATGTTATCCGTACCTGGAACATGGGCACTAATCCGCGGTTTACCGAAGCCGGTACTTTACTGGATGCAGTGGGCGGCAACCCCAGCAACCAGAATATCTGGCGGGAACTCGACTGGAACGGAAACACCGTATGGCAATATACCGAGACTCGCTCAAATTACCATGGGCATCACGATTTTGCCAAAATCTACAATCCTAAACTTGGCGACTCAACTTTCATTTACATTGCAAACAAGGATTTAACGGCCCAGCAATGCCTCGATGCAGGTTGCGACCCTTCCCATACTTATACCGGAGCGCAGATGGATGCAATTGTGGAAGTTGACAGACAAGGAAATGTTATCTGGGAATGGTGGTTTTTTAATCATGTGGTACAGGATATTGACGCCACCAAATCTACCTATGGCGTAATTGCCAATACTCCAGGGAAAATTGACCTGAATATCCGTGGCAATCCTGTAAAAAGCGACTGGATGCACTGCAACTCCCTGGATTATAACCAAAACCTGGATTTAATTGTCGTTAATTCAGTTCATGGCGAATTCTATGTGATTGATCATGGAAATACATTTATTCCTAATAATGCAGACAGCAGCATTGCACTTGCTGCTGGTACAGCTGGCGATTTTAAGTACAGGTTTGGCGACCCTGCCAAATATGATAAAGGCGACCCTCCATCAGTACTTGATAACTGGGAAAAAGCTACAGCCGGGCATAAGCAGTTAGGCGGTTCGCATGATATACAATGGATAAAGCCAGGTTTGCCCGGCGAAGGAAATTTCCTGGTATTTTGCAACGCACAAAATCTTTTTGAACTTACACCTCAATCCTATATCATCGAAATCAATCCATATCTGAATTCCTCTGGTACAAATACCGGCCATTTTGTAAATCCTCCCGAAGCCGGATATACTATTGTGAACTCGCCGGACGCTAACCTGATGAAGGAGAAAAAGAATGTTTCGAAACAGATAGTCTGGACTTACTCAAGCAAAAACAACACCAGTTTTTTTAGCACAATTGGTTCAAGTGCGCAAAGGCTGCCTAACGGGAATACCCTTGTCTGCTCTATGAACGATGGCCATTTCTTTGAAGTTAAACCTGCCGACACTTCCATCGTGTGGGAATACATCAACCCAATGACCCGCAACGGAATCAAAAAGATAAAAGTTGATAATTATCCAACTTACAACGGGGTTTTCAGAGCATATATGTATGCAAGCGACCACCCCGCCCTGGCAGGACACGACCTCACTCCCGGCAACACAATGACAGGACAAACACCCAACTATTATAAACCGGAAGACCTTACAGCTATAAAGGAAAGTGAATCATATATTAAACCCAATGACATACTGAGTCAGAATTACCCAAATCCTTTCTCATACAGTACAACCATCGATTTTGAAATTACAGAGTCGAAACGGGTTAATATAACTGTATTTGATTTCTCAGGAAACTATATTAAAACACTGGTCGATGCTGATTATCCAAAAGGCAACTATACCACAACATGGAATGCCACCAATGAAGGAGGAAACCTTGTGGCAAATGGCATTTACTTTTATATCCTGAAAGTTGATAACCGCCAATTAAGCAAGAAAATGATTTTAGTGAACTAATAAAACTCTACAAATGAAGAAGATTTTAACTTTTACCGCGATAAGCATTTTGTCAGTGTTGTTTGTTACTCAAACAACCTTTGGACAAACCCGCACCATGGGTGTACTAATAAACGATACATCTCTCACATACAAAGGATATACTTTATTCGCCCCAAAGCAAAATACCATGACCTACCTGATTAATAATGAAGGTCGTAAAGTTCACGAATGGACAAAGAGCACTTATCCTCCCGGGCAGGCCGTTTATTTGCTCGAGAATGGAAATCTGTTGCGGACCTGCATGACCCAAACGCAGTTGGGCACCGGTGGTGGCGAAGGTGGCCGTATTGAGGAATATGACTGGGACGACAACCTGGTATGGTCAATGGATTATTCCACATCAACCTACATGCAACATCACGACATAAAAAAACTGCCTAACGGGAATATAATTATGCTGGTAGTTGAGAAAAAAACTTATGCCCAGGTTTTAGCTGCCGGATTTGACCCTTCGAAATTAAACGCCGAGATACTACAGAAAGGATACATGCTTCCCGATTGCATCATCGAAATCCAACCCACATATCCTACCGGTGGAACCGTTGTTTGGGAATGGCATGTGTGGGATCACCTGATACAGGATTTTGATGCAACCAAATCCAATTTCGGTGTGGTAAGCAGTTCACCGGGACTAATCGATTGCGATGGCGACCACCGGAATCTCCCCTTATTTTGGAACCACATGAATTCTATCGACTACAACGCCGATTTTGACCAAATTGCCATGAGCGTAAGAGGTAACAGCGAAGTCTGGATTATCGACCACAGTACAACAACTGCCCAATCAGCAGGCCATACTGGTGGAATACGTGGCAAAGGTGGCGACCTGATTTATCGCTGGGGAAACCCCTTGACTTACGGTGCAGGTACTATCAATAACAGGAAATATTTTGAACAACACGACGTGGAATGGGTAAAATCAGGTTGTCCGGGTGCAGGTAATTTAACTTGTTACAACAATGGGCTTGGGCGAAACCCGCTTCATTCCACAGTGGACGAAATCACTCCTCCGGTTGATGCCAGCGGCAATTATTCCCTTACAACCGGCACAGCATTTGGGCCAGCCGATTTTACATGGTCATATACGGCATCGCCACCCGAATCCTTATACTCCGAAAATATCTCTGGTGCGCAACGTCAACCAAATGGCAATACAATCATTTGCGAAGGAGGTCATGGCGATTTTACCGAAGTAACCAGCGCGGGCAATCTGGTTTGGAGATACATCTGCCCTGTTGATGATAATGGACCAATGATTCAGGGCGACACCATCCCGACCAATCCCGTACGGCCTGATGAAACCATGAATTCAGTGTTCAGGATTTACAGGTTTGCCCCCGACTATGCAGCTTTCACAGGCAGGGACTTAACACCGGGCGATTTTATCGAAAAATACACCAATGGCATCGAGGAACAAGCGATGGCACAATCAATCAGTGTTTTTCCGAATCCTTTTACTAACCAAATAAATATCCAAAATGCAAGCGGAAGGGAAACATATCAGTTCTTAAATACCGTGGGACAAACAATTTGGTCCGGAACACTTATCGAACAGCAAGACTTTTCGGCCCTGAAACCAGGGATTTATTTACTGAAAGTAGGTAAATCGGGTTTTGATAAAACAATAAAAATTGTGAAATAACGCTTGAGGCAATAACAAGAGGCGGATTTTGAGCTTCGTTCGGGAGATCGTTTCGCTACGTTGAGTGGCTCTTAGCTGTCAACCTACACGGACGATTTTGCAAGTAGCGAAGCTCAAAAACCGGAAAAAATTTCGGAAAGCACATAGCCATGCTTGGGATATAGTTCAACCGGGAAGAATCGCTGGTCACTTCGAGCCGCTCATATTACTATTTATTATGGCGTGTTTTTTATTTCAGAATATTCTTTTTCTCCAACATTAATTTCTGGAATTGTTACTTTCGGACTTCCATCACTGCTAACACTGCATTCTAAATAGATCACAGAATTGTCCCTAAATATTAATGGCA
>CAIRHD010000531.1 GCA_903878265.1 uncultured Bacteroidales bacterium
GAAAAAGGTTGAAGCTAAAATCAAAAAGGCAAAAGAGGAAGGTTTGTACGAACCTGTTTCTTTGCATCCCGTAATCGACGAAGGCAGTTGTATCCGCACCGGTGCTTGCGTAGCCGCATGTCCCGAAAAAGATATTATTGGAATAAAAGATGGCAAAGCCACTACAATAAACGCTTCGAAGTGCATTGGGCATGGCGCTTGTTTTCATGCTTGCCCAACCGAGGCCATCATGCTTTGTATCGGCACCGACAAACGGGGCGTTGAGCTTCCACACATAAACCAGAATTTTGAAACCAATGTTAACGGTATATTTATTGCCGGCGAATTAGGCGGAATGGGTTTGATAAAAAATGCCGTTGAGCAAGGTAAACAAGCCGTAGAAAACATTGCCAAAACACTCCGAAAAGCGCATCAAGCCACTTATGACCTAGTTATAATTGGTGCCGGCCCAGCAGGGATTTCGGCTTCGCTCACGGCAAAAAAACACAACCTCAATTTCCTTACCCTCGAACAGGATACATTGGGCGGAACTGTTTTTACATTTCCCAGACAGAAAATCATTATGACTTCTGTAATGGATTTACCCTTGTATGGAAAAGTGAAATTATTCGAAACCAGTAAATCCGCGTTACTCGACCTTTGGAATGCCGCACTCAATAAAAACGATATTAGCATACAGGAAAATACGAAAGTGGAATCAATTACACCTGAGAATGGGTGCTTTAATATTGAAACACTTAATGGTGAGCATATTACAGCAAAATCAGTTTTATTGACCATAGGCCGCCGTGGTTCGCCGCGCAAACTTGGCGTTGATGGCGAGATACAAGAAAAAGTTGCTTATCGCTTATTGGAACCTGAAGATATTAGTGGCAAGGACATAATGGTAATTGGTGGCGGCGACTCGGCAATTGAATCGGCATTGCTGCTGGCAGATCAAAATAAGGTTACAATTTCCTATCGAAGCGATGTTTTCAGTAGGATAAAGGTCAAGAATAGGGAAAAAATTACTGAAGCCAACGCATCAGGACTTGTGAAAGTGCTTTTTAATACAAGCCCGAAGAGTATCAACAAGCATTCGGTTACACTCACAACCGCATCTTCAGGCGAAGAACTGGAAATCAAGAACGACCTGGTTTATATTTTTGCCGGTGGCGAACTCCCAATCCAATTCCTTCAAAAAGCTGGAATACAAATTACCAAAAAGTTTGGCGAAGCAATTTTGAAGCACGAAAATTAAATTTGAATCATATCCAACGATGAAATTTAGGATCAAACATATTGCAACTGCTTATTTGTTCGCTGTACTTTTCAGCTTTCAGGCCAACGCCCAAATATCACCCGGCGAATTGGCAAAAGTCCATTCGCACCTCGAAGGCTTGAGCAATTGCACGCAATGCCATATTTTAGGCGAAAAAGTATCCAATGCCAAATGCCTAGCCTGCCATACCGAGCTTAAGGTGCGCATCGACCAGAACAAAGGGTATCATTCTTCTTCGTTGGTAAAAGGGAAGCAATGTGCTTCGTGCCACAACGACCACCATGGTGTTACTTTTCAGATACTTAAATTTGATAAAGATAAATTCGACCATAACCTTGCCGGGTATAAACTGACTGGTGCGCACAGCAAGAAAAAATGTGCCGACTGCCATAAAGCTGAGTTTATAACCGATAAAAAGATTAAAGCTAAAAAGTTCAGTTATCTTGGACTAAAAACCGAGTGTTTAACATGCCACGACGATTACCACCAAAAAACGCTTGCCAGCACTTGTGCCGATTGCCATAATGATGAAAAATTCAAACCTGCTTCAAAATTTGATCATCAGAAAACAAAATTCAAATTAGCCGGCAAACACGAACATATTACCTGTGCAGAATGTCATAAAACGTCTATTGTTAACGGGGTGAAATTTCAAGAGTTTAAGGGTGTGAAAGCCACTAATTGCACAAACTGCCACAAAGATCCACATGCCAACAAATTTGGACAAAACTGTTCGGATTGTCATAATAACGAGTCGTTTACGGTTGTAGGAGGAGTCAATAATTTCGATCACAGCAGGGCTGATTTTAATTTGGAGGGAAAGCATCTGAAAGTACAGTGCAAATCGTGCCACAAGCTTAAACTTACCACTCCTTTAAACTTTAAAAACTGCACCGATTGCCATACCGATTACCATGAAAAGCAGTTTGCAAAAAATGGGATTTCGCCCGATTGTTCTGCTTGCCATACAGTTAAAGGCTTTACCGAATTTTCTTATACTATTGAGCAGCATAATGCCGGGGCCTTTGTATTAAAAGGCTCACATGTGGCAACGCCCTGTTTTGCCTGCCATAAAAAATTAGATAAATGGAAATTCAAAGAAATTGGCAAAACCTGCACCGATTGCCATGAAAACGTCCACGAAAATTTTATTGACCCTAAATTTTATCCTGAATCGAACTGCGAAGCCTGTCACAACCAGAACAGGTGGAAAGAGGTTGAATTTGATCATAAAAAGACAAAATTTGAATTAGAGGGCACACATACCAAACAAACCTGCCGCGACTGCCATTTCAACAAAGAAAAAACAGGACATGCCAACCAGAAATTTGTTGGCTTAGCTAATACTTGTACCAACTGCCATAAAGATGCACATTCACAACAATTTGATAACAATGGGGTTACAGATTGTAAAAGATGTCATAACTCAGATTCGTTCAAACCTGCAACAAAATTTGATCACAACAAAACCTTGTTCCCCTTGGATGGGAAGCATATAAATGTTGCTTGTGTCAAATGCCACAAAGAAGTATCAAACCAAGGAGTAACTTTTGTACAATACAAAATAAAAGAATTCAAATGCGAAAACTGTCATCGTTAATTCTGATGCTTGTAATCACAACAAGCCTGATAGCCCAAAAATCGCCACATGGTGATAGTTTTAAAACCAATTGCGACGACTGCCATAAAACTGATGGCTGGAAAGTTGATTTAAAAACTATTGACTTTGACCATAGTGGTACGAAATTCCCACTGGTTGGGCAACACCTTGTTGCCCAATGCAAACAATGCCACACTTCGCTCGAATTTGCAAAAGCCCAATCGGAATGCAATTCGTGCCATACCGATATACATGAACAAACTGTTGGTCAGGAGTGTGCCAGATGCCATACCCCAAATTCGTGGATGGTAACCAATATTACCAAACTGCACCAGGAAAGCCGTTTTCCATTAATTGGGCCACATACCGTTGCCGATTGTAAGGATTGCCACACCAACCTTTTACCATCCAATACAGGCACAGCATCCCGTTTACGTTTCGACCCATTGGGTGTAGAATGTTATGACTGCCATAAAGACAATTACAATAGCACTACATCACCAAACCATAAAACAGCCAATTACTCAACCAATTGTACTGATTGCCATAACATCAATGCTTTTGAGTGGAAAGGTGGTGGAGTGAACCATAATTTCTTCCCTTTATCTGGTGGGCACGAAATAAGCGATTGCAGTAAATGCCATACATCGGGAGTTTTTGCCGGACTATCGAACGAATGTGCAAGTTGTCATCAGCCCAATTATAATTCAACAACAAATCCTTCACACACAGCCTTAAATTTTTCGATAAATTGTAAAGAATGCCATACCATTGATCCAGGTTGGAAACCGGCCGAATACCGCGACCATGATGCAAAATCGTTCCCAATTTATTCGGGTAAACATAATGGGGAATGGAATAGCTGTTCCGATTGCCATAAAAACCCATCCGATTATAGTCAATTTACATGCATTGATTGTCATGAACACAATCAATCGGATATGAATGGTACACATGATGATGTTAATGGTTATGAATACAATAGCAATGCTTGTTATGCTTGCCATCCTACAGGAAGTGGCGAAGGAAGTATGGACCATAGCAAAACCGCCTTCCCTTTGACAGGTGCACACACAACAACAGCATGTTCAGACTGCCACACAAATGGATATGCCGGAACTCCTAATGTTTGTGCTAGTTGCCACATCAACAATTACAATTCCGCTACAAATCCAAGCCACAAAATAGCTGGCAGTTCGTTTACCGAAGATTGTGCAAGCTGCCATACGACAGCACCTAACTGGAAACCTGCAACTTACCCAACCCATTCGGGACTTCAGGGCGCACATATTCCAATAGCTAACAATTGTGCCGATTGCCACAAAGGGAATTATGCAACTATACCTGCAATCTGCAACGACTGCCATAACACTGATTATACCCAATCGAACAACCCATCGCATATTGCAGCCCAATTCCCGACAACCTGTGCCGATTGCCATACGCAAACCGCCTGGAAGCCTGCAAATTATGACCACGATGGGCAATATTTCCCCATTTATTCAGGAAAACACAAGGGTGAATGGGATTTTTGTTCCGATTGCCATCCAAACGCATCCAATTTCAAAGAATTTACTTGTACAAGTACCTGCCACCTTCAGCCAAAGATGAACAGTGAACATCAAGGAGTCAACGGATATGTTTACAACAGCCCAGCATGTTTGGCATGCCATCCAACAGGAAATTCTGAAGGAAGTTTTAACCACAATTCCGGCACATTCCCATTAACAGGAGGCCATGCATCAGATAATTGTGTAAGCTGCCATGCTGCAGGATATGTTAATACATCAACAGTCTGCAATAGCTGTCATACACCAAATTATAATACTTCGGCCAACCCGAACCATTCAGCCCTTTCCATTTCAACCGACTGTGCAGTTTGTCACACAACAGCCCCAGGCTGGAGCCCAGCGACATTTGCAACCCACAACAATTATTATGTTATAGCCGGAGCACACATTCCAATTGCTAATGAGTGCGCTACCTGCCATCAAGGGAATTATACAAATTCACCCAATACTTGCTATGGTTGCCATACAACCAATTTCACACAAACGACTAATCCAAACCATGTAACGGCACAGTTTGCTACTACCTGCGAAACCTGCCATACCCAAACGGCCTGGTCGCCTTCCACATTTAACCACAACAATACATATCCGCTAACTGGCGCACATGCTACAATGGCTAACAACTGCTCGCAATGCCATGCCAACGGTTATAACAATACGCCTAACACATGTGTAGGTTGCCATCAAACCAATTACAACCAATCCGTTAATCCAAATCACAATTCAATTGGGATAGGTACTGATTGTGCAACCTGTCATACTACAAATCCCGATTGGCAACCCGCAACATTCCCTACGCATAACAATTACTATGTTATAACCGGGGCACACACTGCCATAGCAAACCAATGCGCCGATTGCCACAATGGCAATTATATAAGCACGACTAATACCTGCGTTGGCTGTCATATAACCGAATACAACCAATCCACTAACCCAAACCACCTGGGTGCTCAATTCCCTACATCCTGCGCCGACTGTCATACTCAAAACAACTGGACCCCATCCACTTTTAATCACGATGGACAATATTTCCCCATATATTCCGGAAAGCATAAAGGCGAGTGGGATTTATGCTCCGATTGCCATCCAAATTCAGGGAACTATGCAGTTTATACTTGCACCACATCGTGCCACCCACAATCATCGACCAATAGCAAACATAACGGGGTAATTGGATATCAATATGTGAGTAGTGCATGCTTAAACTGCCACCCTAATGGCAATGGAGATAAAATGATAAACAACAATAGTATTTTCAGGAATAACTAAAAGCTATATTATGAAAAACTTACTTTCTGTAATTATTTTATTGCTTTTAGGGTTTAACTCAAAGGGACAAACATCAGTTGAGGCCAAAGAAGGCACCATATCGTATGTAACGTCACAAAGCGTATATGTTAAGTTCGAATCCACTGAAAATATTGCTGTCGGCGATACGCTTTTTACGGTAAAAGAACAAAAGAAAACACCAATATTGGTTGTTAAGGAACTTTCGTCAATTTCCTGTGTCTGTACACCTATTTCATCGAAGCAATTATCGGTAAATGATGTGGTTACAACAACAATCAAGACAAATCAAACTACAATACCTACTGAAATTGTGGTAACCCCTATTCCTGTAGTGGTTGTCGAAAAAGCCAATTCAGATACTGTAAAAAAGGACTTGCCTACCCAACCCAGGCAAAATGTTAGTGGGCGAATTTCAGTTTCTTCGTATTCGAATTTTTCTAATATTTCAGATTTTTCGCAACGTATCAGGTATAATTTATCACTCAACGTCCAGAATATCGGAAATTCGAAATTGTCGGCAGAAACCTACATCTCCTTCGCTCACAAAATTAACGAGTGGAACGATGTACAGGCAGATATTTTTAATGCGCTTAAGATTTATAGTCTTTCAGTTAATTACGCTTTCAATAAAAATAATTCGGTTTGGCTTGGCAGGAAAATCAATCCACGTCTTTCGAATGTAGGTGCAATTGATGGACTTCAATACGAAACAAAATTCAAATCTTTCACAACCGGTATTTTTGCAGGTACAAGGCCCGATTATATGAATTATGGCTTCAACGCCAATCTTTTACAATATGGAGGCTATTTCGGTCACGATTATACCAACAAAAATGGCGGAAATACTCAAACATCAGTTGCTTTTGTGGAACAGACCAACAACGGCAATACCGATAGGCGGTTTGCATATCTGCAACATTCCAATACATTGGTTAAGAACCTCAGCTTTTTTGGATCCGTTGAATTCGATTTGTTTAACAAAGTGAGGGAAATTTCTGGAACAGATACAGCTTATGTCAAAAGCAGTTCGCCAAACCTTTCAAATCTTTATGTTTCGCTGCGTTACAGGGTTATCAGGCAGTTAACCTTATCAATATCATACAGTGCAAGGCAAAATATTGTGTATTACGAAACATATAAAAGCATCATAGACCAACTTCTCGAACAGGCAAGCATGCAGGGTTATATGTTCCAGGTGAATGTGCGACCTATGAAAAACATGACCATTGGTGCAAATGTTGGCTACCGCTATTGCAAACCAGACCCAAGGCCCACAAAAAATTTATATAGTTATTTAACCTACAGTAATTTACCTTGGATAAACGCATCAGCAACCCTATCGGCAACGTTTATGGAGACAAGTTATTTGTCGGGTAATATTTACAGTTTAGGGCTTTCACGCGATCTGATTCCTGGAAAAGTTTACGGTGGAATTGGATACAGATATGTTAATTATAAGTTTGTAAGTGCCGAAACGCCATTGGTTCAGAACATGGCCGAATTAAACCTCACCTGGCGTATATTAAAAAAACTTTCTTTGTCGGCAAACTATGAAGGCACATTCGAAAAAGGCACCAACTACGACCGCATTTATGTTAACCTGACCCAAAGGTTTTAGGTAAGTTTTATAAAAGATTTAAAAACCCACTAAACAACTCTGAATCCTTAATCGGCAAAATTAGTTGATGCAGCAGTTTTGCTAAATTGTAGCTGTTAGGTTTGGGTTTTGGTGTAATTAAATCAAGTTACAAGTTTTGTTTAAGCTAGCATTCATTGACATTAAATCATATAGACTGATATTTGCTTGAAGTTTAGGCTCACCTAAATACAGCATCAGTGTTTGAGCAGTTTATTTAAAATCAGGATCAATACTTTGCCTTGGCAATGTGGGCAGTATTACGAAAACTCATTTTAGTGACACACAACAAAAAACAATAGAATTACGGATAAAATGCAAACCAACAATAGCCATATTTATGTAATTTTCGGTGCTTCAGGCGACCTGACTAAAAGGAAGTTAGTGCCCGCATTGTATGCACTTTTCGTACAGAATTTATTACCTGTAAAATTTGCGTTATTAGGCGTTTCCCGCTCTCATTTCAGTGATGATGAATTCAGGGATAGCATGAAATCGGCAATTAACACCTTTAAGGAAATTGACAATATTAAAAGGATAGACGAATTTGTCAAACTAATTTATTACTCAAGCATACAGTTCGATGATGTAACAACCTATCTGCCACTCAAACAACGTATTGGAGAACTGCGCGTAAAACTGGATATCAGTGGTAACACAATGTTTTACCTATCGACACCACCAAGTTTATATGGTACAATACCTTCAATCCTTGCAAGTATCGGGTTAAACAATGAATTAGATGGCTGGAAACGGGTAATTATTGAAAAACCCTTTGGTTACGATCTTGCATCGGCTATTAAACTTAAAGATGTATTGCTGAAGGATTGGCATGAAGGGCAATTGTTCCGGATCGATCACTATTTAGGCAAAGAAACAGTCCAAAACCTGTTGGTAACACGTTTTTCGAATGGGATTTTTGAACCTTTATGGAACCGGAATTACATCCATCATGTCGAAATAACATCTGCTGAAAGCATTGGTGTTGAAAAACGTGGAGGTTATTACGAAAGTTCAGGCGCTTTGCGCGATATGGTTCAAAACCATTTGCTTCAGGTTGCAGCTTTCACTGCCATGGAATCGCCGTCATCGTTGGAACCTGATGCAATCCGTTACGAAATACTAAAAGTTTTTCAATCCCTTCGTCCAATCAAGAAAGAGGATGTTACAACTCACGCCATACGTGGGCAGTACCTGCAATCGACAATAAAAGGTGAAACCATCTCAGGTTACCGCGAAGAAGAAGGGGTAAATCCAAATTCTGTTACCGAAACCTTTGCTGCAATAAAGTTTTATATTGATAATTGGCGTTGGGGCGGGGTTCCTTTTTATATCCGCACGGGCAAAAGGCTTCCTACACGGGTTACTGAAGTGGTAATACATTTTAAGCCTACACCACATTTCCTATTCTCAAAAGGGCTTGCACATAATGCACACAACCAATTGGTTATCAGAATACAACCTGACGAAGGTGTACTCCTGAAAATAGGTATGAAAATCCCTGGGGCCGGTTTCGAGGTGCAGAATGTGAATATGGATTTTCATTATTCCGAGCTTTCGCATCAGCGGATCCCATCCGCTTATGAACGGCTTATTTACGATTCGATTAGGGGTGATTCCACACTGTTCGCTCGCACTGATGAAGTAATAGAAGCATGGAAATTCCTTTCCCCAATAATCGAAAACTGGAAGAGTTCCAAGGACGTGCCGCTTTATGGTTATCCTGCCGGAACCTGGGGACCGGAAAAAGCAGATGAACTCATTGAAGATAATGACCAAACCTGGCGTTATCCATGCAAAAACCTTGCAGATGATGGTATTTATTGCGAGCTGTAACAATGGAAAATCAAGTCAGAATTTTTAATACTATTGATGAATTAGCAGGCCACTTTGGCAACATGCTTGTCGGAAGCATAAACAAAAAATCCAAAGGCTCTTTTTTTACAATTGCACTTTCAGGTGGTTCAACACCAAAAAAAGTATTTGAGTTTTTAGCTGCCAATTTTAAGTTTAAAATTGACTGGCAAAAGGTTTTGGTTTTTTGGGGAGATGAACGTTGTGTTGCTCCCGTAAGCGAGGAAAGCAACTATAGGATGGTTAAGGAAAGCATCCTACTAAAGGTTGCAATTCCAGCCGGGAATATATTTCGGATCAAGGGTGAGGAAGAACCATCAAAAGAGGCAAATCGCTATTCAGAAATAATCAGGAAAAATGTTCCGCAAGTAAACAATATACCTCGATTCGATTTAATGATGCTAGGCTTGGGTGACGATGGCCATACAGCTTCTATTTTTCCGGATAATTTGCAGCTTTTTCAAAGTGAAAACATCTTTGAGGTTGCTACCAATCCATATACAAAACAGAAAAGGATTACGGTAACAGGGAGGATTATAAATCAATCGAAAACCGTAGTTTTTATTGCTACAGGTGAATCTAAGTCTGAAATGGTAGCATGGATTTTAAAAAGGGAAAACGGCTATGAACTGCTTCCTGCCTCATTGGTGAAACCTGAAAAAGGCGAACTTATTTGGCTATTGGAAAATCTTGCAGCAAATGGCTTAAAAACTCCCAATAGCAAATAACTTCTACTATTTAACAGTATATCAACAGATTAAAATACATTTTGCACTTGGGATTGAATGTTGTCCGCCAAATAACTTAATACATAAACCTGCTTATTTCTTACTTACGGAATATACTCCCCATACGTAAGTTTAAATGTTGTTTCGTCCAAACTGATTTTGGTTGGGTATCCTGCACGGTTGTATTCACTGAAGACCGCCGGTCCCCTTCCGAACCACGAAAAATCATAAAGATTTTCGCTTACGCAATTATTCTTGGAATAGTAGGGAGAGGGAGATAGCGACCTAATGAATAAAAATTCCTCCGGATAAGGAATAGACAGATTGAAATTTTTGCCCGAATCGTATTTAAAATCAGTTTCAATTTCATAATAGCCAGTTTCGGAACTCACCCCTTTGTCGGTACGTTTGGAAAGGTTTCCAGCTTCATCCCACAAAAACAAAGCAGTACCACCTGAGCCGGTATAGCTAATCACCCTTCCTTTTTCATCACAAATATAATCCCATTCGTAATATATGTAGTTGTCACGAATCACCTGATGTGAGATATTACCATCAGGGTTGTAGGTATAAAATGCAGTATCGCTCA
The DNA here is from genome assembly GCA_903878265.1 of uncultured Bacteroidales bacterium. GTDB lineage: Bacteria > Bacteroidota > Bacteroidia > Bacteroidales > UBA4417 > UBA4417. The sequence goes on from CAIRHD010000531.1 coordinate 10,533, forward strand.
TTTCAACATGCTCATTATTTGCATAGTTAAAAACCAAATAATCGACCTTTTCGCCCTCGTAATGATAAGTGGATTTCCCATACCGATGGTCAAAATCTGATTCGTAGGTACTCAATTTCCCATCAGGATAATAGTTGAAAATTTCGATAAAATCCATTTCATCTGTATGTTTAATATCGCGCAACCTGTTCAAATTGTCGTAGTTATAAACAGCAATTTCTTTGCTTCCCTGCCAATCGGTACGCACAATATTTAACAGGTGGAGTTTGGTTTCGGGAGTTTCATCCTTTTTGCAGGAGTTGCTTGAAAATGCAATACAGCAAATAACAACAACTGAAGGCACAAACTTTGCCAAGAAATTTAGATTTTTCATTAGACGTAAATTTTATCGATTTCGATGAAAAATTATTTCACATATATAAGACACTTAAGAACGGTTTTACCCCTACAAGTAAAATGAAAAAAAATTTTAATATATTACATCGCATTGAATTGCAGCTATATAAACTTTATAATATTTTCATACTGAAACATAATAGCTAATAAAGTATTGCAACTTTTAAACATACCTTTGCCTTTTTGTAAAAACTGGATTTCATTAAACGTTTTGATAATTCTCTCCAAAACCCTGATCTTGTCCTGCTTCACAATTAATCTGTCGAAATGATAAAAAAGTGGATCCTATTCAGTTTGTTTGTTTGTGTTGTAGCTACTCACCTGGTTGCTGCCGGAAACGATACAATCGTGTATCCCAAATTAGATGTTTCCTATTTAAAATCATGTTATTACGACACAAAAGAATTCGTGATTTCACCAGCCAAGTGGAAAAAAAAGGAATGGATTGAATTTGGAGCTGTAACCGGAGCCGGGATATTGGCATATACCCAGGATGAAAAAATCCAAAAGTATTTTGTAAGCCATCAAACATCAACAGCCACCAATCTTTCTAAATATATTTTTGAACCTTTTGGCAACGGGAAAGGTACTTGTATTGTTATGGGAGGTTTGTTTGCAACAGGCTGGCTTTTAAAGGATAAGCGCTTGGCCGGAACTTCGCTAACGGCTGCAAAAGCTTTCGGGGTTTCATCGGTAGCTGCATTACTTTTCAAGCAATTGACGCACAGGCATAGGCCTTATCAGGATGATATTCCCGATCGTTCAAATTGGGACGGACCTTTCAGCAGTACTGAATATACGAGTTTCCCTTCGGGGCATTCAACGGCCGCTTTTAGCCTGGCTACTGTATTTGCTTTGGAATACAGCAATACAATTTGGGTGCCGGCACTTGCCTACACACTTGCCACCGGCACAGCAGTTTCGAGGCTATACGACAATAAACACTGGGCTTCGGATGTTCTTATTGGTTCTGCATTAGGGTTTGTGACTGGCAGGTTTATGTGGAAACAAAGCAAGAAAAACGGAGGGAATAAGTTTGTAGTGGTTCCGAATTTAGGCGTTGATCATGCTAATATTGCAATATTAATCCGGATTGGTGAACCATAATCCCAAATAAGTTGTTTGCACTACTATTGTATTCGGTTTTAACAATAATCACGAAATATCTCACTGCCACAAATACCATTTCCAATAATTTCTTATGCGTATTTTCTATCTGATTTTGGGTCTTTTGTGCATATTCCTGGCCGGCATGGGCGTTTTGCTACCGGGGCTTCCGGCAACACCGTTCCTGTTGTTGGCTTCATTTGCGTTTGCACGAAGCTCAAAAAAGATGCACGATTGGTTGACCAATAATCGTATTTTCGGCCCTATCCTCAGGGATTTCCTTGACCGAAAAGGAATCCGGCTTCATATAAAAATTATTTCTATATCCCTGATGTGGGGAATGATGCTGATTTCCGTCTTCTTTTTCATTGAAAAAGACATCATTAAATATAGTGCGATTGGGGGTGGTTTAATCGGGACATTTGCTGTTTTACGGTTTAAGACGGTAAAGGATTGAAAACAGAAAACAAAAATTTCGGTCAATCAATTCGCCCCATTTTGCTGATAACAATTCAATGAGCATCCAAATTATGGATCATATAGATGCTATGTCTTAAAGTTGGTACAATTTCGCTCAAATACTCTTCAACCGCTTTCACGCTACCGGGCAAAGTATAAACTAAAGTGTTTTGCATAACCCCGGAGATGGCTCTTGAAATGAGGGCATTCGGTTTAATACTCCCATATTTAAACCTTATCAGTTCCATGATTCCCGGAATTTCTTTGTCGAGAAATGGCTTTACAACATCGGGCGTTATATCGCATGGGCCAATTCCTGTGCCGCCTGTTGTGAAAACCAAATCATAATTAGCTTCTCTGGCTTCGTTCAGAATAGATGAAAGGATTTTTTCGTCATCAGGAATCAGTTTTTTATCAATTTCGAACTTCCATCCTTCATTTTCAAAAAAGGAAGTCAAAACCTGTTCTATTTTCGGTCCTGAACGGTCGCTGTATTCTCCACGGCTTGCACGATCGCTTAGTGTGACAATCAATACTTTATACACTTTTGGTGAATATTTAACTTCATCCCCGGCTTTCACAATACCGTTTTTCAGTACCCTAGCAAAAATCCCTTCTTTGGGCATCACGCAATTGCCAACTTCTTTAAATATAGCGCATGAAGTCCCGTGACATTCCTTACCAATCTGGGTAATTTCCAACTCTACATCACCAATATAAAGTTTATCGAGTGGATGAGTATTTACTAATTCTAGGCCTTTGGTTGTAATATTTTCGGCAAATTCGCCATACCTAATCTTTCGCCCGGCTGCATGGGTAAACCGCTGTACGCTTTCATCGGCGAGCAAACTAACCTGCCTGTGCCAATTACCTGAATGTGCGTCATTCGCAACTCCCAATTCATTTAATTCTATTGAGGGAACAGGAATTTTTATTGTCCCTTTTTTCTCACTTATATTTACGGATACAACGTTAATCGGGTTTGGCATGTGTGGTTAGTTTAGGTTGTTTATAGGTTAAGTGGTTGAGTCGTTGAGTGGTTGAGTCGTTTAGTTGTTTGGTTGTTCTTTAGCTTAAAAGTTAAATTACTCTATTGTGTTTTGCTTAAGCGTTTCATATTCTTTTGTTCTATAAATTGGAAGTTCAACTCAAAATCCACTACCCAATTTACTGTTTTCTATTTTCTATTTCACCTCATTTCTCACAAACTGCACTCCTTCAACAATATAGAAAACAGAAGACGCAAGCAAGGAAAGCCCGAGGGAAATGAAAAAAGTTCCTTTATACAATTCCGGGATTACTTTCCAATGGCTGAAAGCAATGCCCATTGTGATCATAAACGACATCATAACATAACCCCGAACATCAAAAAAAGCAAACATACAGGGTCTTTTCTGAGGTAAATTTTTTATTCGGGTAATATATCTCAGGCTGACTTTTCGAAACACCAGTAGAAAAAAAGGTACAAATCCGGCAAACCCGATCAGGTAATTTATCAGATGGTGAAGGGCATGTTTCTCAATAAAAATGAACCCCATTTTTAAAATCCTGAACGCTGCAAAACCCCATAAGGCAGCTCCAAGAGCGATAAGCACAACTTTAGGCACGCCTGGTTTTAAAGATTTCAAGGAAATGTTTGGCATAAATTCAGGTCTAATTGCTGTTTGTTTTATGAGTTGTCCTTGTTAGAGTAGGTTTCGCCATTATTGGTAAAATTGATATTATTTGGATTAAATACCGATTGGTAGCTTAATTCCTTCATCCGGCGTAACCCATGGCGGTACATAAATATCAGGAAAGGGATGAAGGTAAGTAATAAAAGCGGATGGCCCGACATGAGTATAAAATCATAAATTCCATGTAGCAGCCAGGGCAAAAACAGGGCCATCAGGAGCCATCTCCCTTTTTTGTTTTGGCTAAAACGTGCAAGTCCCAAATAAAAACCCATTACAATCCCAAAAATAGCATGGGCTGGAATGGCGGTAAATGCCCGTAACAAACCGACCTGCAACGAATTATTCGAAAAAACATAAAAAAGGTTTTCGATGGTGGCAAAACCCAGGGCCACCGAAACGGCATACACAATCCCATCAAATTTTTCGTTAAAATTGGGGTTGCGCCAAATCAGTATAAAAACCATCAGGAATTTGAAAATTTCTTCGGTTGCTCCAGCTACCAAAAAGCCATCATAAGCTGCTTTTGGAATTTTATCAAATCCAACAGCAAAATCCTTGATACTGTTCTCAATCAACCCAACTGGAAAAATAATGATTGCCCCCAACAAAAACCCTTTTAATATTAGACCGATAGGCTCTTTTTCGTATTTGTCGCGAAAATACACATACACCATTATCAGAAACGCAGGTGC
>CAIRHD010000532.1 GCA_903878265.1 uncultured Bacteroidales bacterium
AAACCATTTTATGAAAAACTGGTAGAAAAGGCCAGTGCCGATTCGGTGAAATACATTAAAGATATACTCGAAGCTTACAATTATTTAGGCTATTATTACTTAGTCAACAAATTGTATTGCGAATCATTGGGCTACTGGGACAAAATCGCAATTTTGGATCCTACAAATGAAAATGCAAAGAGTGCCATTAAAGATCTAAAACCACGTTGCCCCGAATTCAAATCGGCAAGCGAATCACCTCAATAATTCTTTTTAATTGAAAATCAGCAAAATACATCTACTGTAATACTATTTAAGCCTAATAGATGTATTTTTTTTAAAGAAAAGCTAACAAGCCTGTTAGAAAGACTTTTTTTAAAGGTAAATTCCTATATCTTTGCAAAGAATTTTGACAAAAAAAAATCAATAAACAATTAATATCATTCACTAATCTTAAATTTCTGTAACAATGAGCAAAAACGGTCAATCGTTGAAAGAGACACTACGTTCAGCTTTCGCAACTGGAGTAATTCTGATTTCTTTGGCAATCGCTTTCCTGATTTACTATATGGTATTAGGAAACCCTGTCAACTTTGAAGGTGGCAACCCTGATGGTCACCCAATCCCTGGTAACTATTTGGCAATGGTTTACAAAGGAGGTATGATAGTTCCTATTTTGATTACCTTAATTATTGTTCTTCTTACCTTTACTCTCGAAAGGGCTTTCACCCTGCGCAAAGCACAAGGTACAGGTGCTGCTAACGTTTTTGTAGCAAACCTTCAGAATTATCTTAAAAACAATCAGATCGATCAGGCTATCGCTTCTTGCGACAAACAAAAAGGTTCGATTGGTAATGTTATGAAAGCTGGTTTAACAAAATACAAAGAATTACAGTCTGACACCAGGCTCGATAAAGATCAGAAACTTGTTTCGTTACAAAAAGAATTTGAAGAAGCAACAGCTTTGGAACTTCCTATGATGTCGCGTAACCTTGTAATTTTATCAACTATCGCTTCAATCTCCGTACTTATCGGTCTTATTGGAACTGTATTGGGTATGATCCGTGCATTTGCTGCTTTGGCGCAAGCTGGTGCCCCTGATGCCCTTGCTCTTGCAACTGGTATTTCGGAAGCGCTTATCAATACAGCTTTCGGTATTTCCGGTTCAACACTTGCCATTATTTTCTACAACTACTTCTCAACGAAGATTGATGGAATGACTTATAAAATTGACGAAGCAGGATTCAGTCTTACCCAGACTTTTGCAGCGCAAGCCAAATAAGGTCAGCTTAAAAGTATCAATTGAATCATGGCGCATTGCGCCCGGTTTTCACAATTCAAAATAAGAAACCATGCCAAAAATTAAAGCACCGGTAAGGACTCCACACATAGACATGACGCCTATGGTGGATTTATTTGCCCTCTTGCTTACTTTCTTCATGTTGACAACCTCTTTTCGCCCTCAGGAAGCTGTGGTAGTGGATACCCCAAATTCTATAAGTGAAAAGGTTTGTCCTGAAAAAGATGTCATCACAATTCTAGTAGGTAAGGAGAATAAAGTGTTCCTGAATTTCGATAATGGTAAGGACACTGCCATACTTATCAGGAAAGAGGTTTTGAAAAAAATGGCTGAACAATATAGCATCACTTTTACTGATAAGGAACTTAAAACCTTTTCGACCTGGGCATCCTTTGGTATGCCTGCTGATAAGCTAAAAGCATGGATAAACACAGCCGACTCAAAAGACCGCGAAGTTTTTCAGACTGGTATCCCTGTGGATTCTGCAGATAACCAGTTAAATCTCTGGGTTCGTTTTATCCGCATTCAAAATCCAAATGCTGAGGTTGCTATCAAAGGCGATGCAGAAGCCGATTTCAAAGCTGTAAAGCATGTAATGGACATACTTCAGGAAAATCAGGTTAACAAGTTTAACCTAACTACCAACCTACAGAAGGAAGAAGCAAAATTGGAAGAATAATACTTACAATGTTAATAATTTAAAGAAACAGTAATATGGCTGAAATAATCCAAGCGGAAGGCAAACAAAAAGGCGGCAAAAAGAAAGCCAAAAAGTTTTCGACGCACATCGACATGACCCCTATGGTTGACTTGATGTGTTTGCTGATTACCTTTTTTATGCTAACCACAGCTTTCAGCAAGCCAAAAGCAATGGAAATTACAATGCCCGAAAAGAAAGATGATCCAACTGTTAAAGCTCCCGAAATTCAAGCTGACAGAACAATCAACATCCTTGTTTCAGGTGACGATAAAATCTACTACTACTTTGGTCTTGCAGATCCCAAGTTGCCTCTTCCCCAGTTGGTTAAAACTGATTATAGTAAAGATGGAATCCGTAAAATGCTTTTGCAGCGCAACAAACTTGTTTTTAAAGCTGTAACCGACCTCAGGGATAAAGTTATCAGAGGTGAAGAAGTAATGGCTGATTCAACTTTAACACGGAAAATCAAGGAATTGAAGAAATCTGACAAACTGGCCCCAATCATCCTCATAAAGGCTGATGAAAAGGCTAAATACAAAAACCTTGTTGACATTATTGATGAGATGGCTATCTGCACGGTTGCTAATTATGCAGTTGTGGATATTGCTCCCATTGAAAAGCAGATGATTGATGGAACTGCTGTTTCGGCGCCTGCTCCCAAATAAATCAATAAGAGGTAACAGAAGTTGTTCTTCACACTAAAAGTAAGACACAAAAAATGACAAATCAAAAAGTTTATGCTGCTCCAATGGACGAGATTGTCTTTGAGCACCGGAATAAAACTTATGGAGCGTACATTTTGCGTAAGTTATATAATAAGAACATGAATAGGGCATTGTTGCTTGCAGTAATCATATTGCTTGCAGGTTTGGCTTATCCACTGGCGTCAAGTTATTATGCGCAAAGAAGGGCTAACTATATCGAAAAAGTGGCTAATGCCGAATTTATGGATATGGACAAGCCGAAAGAAGAAGCACCACCACCACCACCACCACCACCACCACCACCTGCCGAACTTCAGCAAAAAGTTAAGTTTGTTGCTCCTGTTGTTACAACGGAAGAAGTGGTTGAAGATGTTGATATTTTTAACCAGGATGAACTTTCTCAAACCGGCAACGTGGCTGTTGATGTAACTGAAGAAGTAGCTGTTGAAGCCAAAGAAGAAGTAATTGAGGTTGAAGAATCAAAGCCTGTTTTTACCATTGTTGAAGAAATGCCTTCTTTCCCAGGTGGAGAAACAGAGCGCAATAAATTCCTTGCCGAAAATATTGTTTACCCTCAGCAAGCTACCGAAAACGGCATTCAAGGAACTGTTTATGTTTCTTTTGTTGTTGATTCAAAAGGTAATGTTACCGATGTGAAAATTCTCCGCGGAATTGGTGGAGGATGCGACGAAGAAGCTTTACGCGTCGTTAAAATGATGCCAGCTTGGCATCCTGGAAAACAAAACGGTAAACTTGTCCGCGTACTTTTCAACATGCCTATCTACTTCAAACTTCAAGGTTAATCAGAAGTTTAGATTTCGGAAAACGCCATCAAATAATAGCTGATGGCGTTTTTTTTGTTTCATATCTTTACTTTTTTTAATACTCTGTACGCCTCCGAAATCATTATAAAAATTCTTCAATAGTGTTAGTTAGGGACTCATCATTTGAGTATTTGAGAATTTGGTTTGGTGAAACCTCAGCTATTGAAAAGAGAATTAATTTACAGAAAATTGTTTTATCAATCTATTTGCTTCGGTCTTTTAAACGCCATTCATCATGTTCTTTGCTTTCGCGTTTCATGTTTTTTTCATCATCGATTTCTGGGCTGTTTTTAAGTTGTTTCCAGTCGAATTTTTCATTTAATGGATCTAAGGCTTTTTGTGGCTCAAAGATTCGTGGATTAACTGGAATGGCTGAATATGGAGCAAAATCAGGCACTTCGGTAAACATATCTGCAAAATCAGTGGCACAAGCATCATATTGGTTAAGGTAGGGTATCCCAAGGATGTTCCAAAAGGTTTTGAAAATACTCCCAAAACTTGAATGTATATGCCCAACATAATTTTTCTTGGCATAAGGTGAGATAAGCATTAGAACACTTCGGTGGGCATCAACATGGTCAACTCCACCTTGGGCATCATCCTCGGTAATTACAATCAACATGTTTTTCCAATATGATGTGTGCGACAAATATTCCACTATGCGCCCAACTGCCAGATCGTTATCGGCCATATAGCTTTCACGGAACGGATAACCTGCTTCTGGCCTGTCGCCGGCTCCATGGTCATTAGGAAGGATAACTGTCAGCATTTGAGGTAAAGTTTCTTTTCCATCTCCCCATTTCTGTTCAAATTCTTTTTTGAACATATCCACCCTAAACTGGTCTGGGATTGCCATGTTGTAAGTTGGGTACTGTAGAGAAGTTTTGTTCCAAAGCGAAGTTGGAAGCGGGAAATTTGCTATCTGTTTTATACCGCCATACTTATAAGTGTCTTGATAATCACCAGGTTCGAACATGATTCCAAACCCAAAATTAAAATAAGATATTTTGTGCCGGAACATGTGATCCCACATCGAACCCGATTCGTTGTAATCTTCAGGATAAATTGCTCCTGCCGAACCATTTAAGCCAAGATTGCCTGGGGCATTGGAACTGTCGCGGTAGTTCCTGTTTCCGCCATAATTTGCAGGTGTAGTTGCTTCAACCCATTCATTCGGATATGTATTTGATAACCAGCGGTGGCCATCAGCAGAAACATCTGCATCAACATAAAAATTATCGTTAATAGCGAATTTTCTTGCAAGAAGCAAGTGATTAGGCATTACTGTTGCATCCTCAATTTTAGCATCTTTTTTGTGGTTCGTAAATGATACATGCGCACCATATCTGGCTAATGAAGAATCTCCATCTGCATTCGTTTGCTGACCAAAAATTTCATCGAAGGTCCTGTTCTCTTTGGATATAAATACAATATGTTTGATTGGGGATTCCTTCTGACCAGGAAATAAAGGGATTGGATTTTCCTTCCGCCAACTAAATTCTGTTGCTTGGGCCGATTCAATTTGAAAGTTATTTGCAATAACCCGATTTGTATATTCCTGAAGTTGTTCATCCTTTGGGATTTCAATAATTTCAACCGTCCCTTTCATTAAACTGCCGATATAACTGCCTTCTTGGCCAACCGTAAACGTTTGGCCTCCATTCGGCCCGCTTCCAAAACCTTTTGCATTGACCACAATCAATTTTTTACCATCGGGTGTAACTTTTAGTTTAGCCGGAAACCATCCTGTAGGAATATGACCTAATACTTTTAGCGATTCAACATCGATAACAGCGATTGCATTTATTCCCGATTCAGCCACATACACCCGGTTTTCATCAGGCGAAACAGCAATTCCAAATGGGATTATACCTCGCAAGTTGACGAGTTTTGGTTCAGGAATAAGCTTGATGTTTGTTACCAACTTATGGTCACGGCTGTCGAGAACTGTGATATTGTCGTTTGTCCCATTGCTTATAAACATATAGTCTTTAGCAGCCACAATCGAATTTGGGCTTGAACCACCGACCGTTGGAATACCCTCAACTTTTTTCCCGATTAATGTACCTGTTTTTATTTTTGAAATTACTGTCGGGAAGGTAGGATTTGTAACATTAATAGCCCAAACGGAAAAAGATTTGTCAGAATTAACTGGCCCCAATCCTAGAATCTGTAAGGAGTCATTCACAATACCTTTTTCCGATTCTTTCGAACCATAGGCGAAAGCCGGAAAATCAATAGTCCCTCTTTTCCATTTGTTGTTTCCTTTTCGTTGGATATAACCGTATTCGTACATTCCGACATTGGCAACGTAAACAGAATGTTCATTATTCGAAAGAGCAATACCAAAAGGATACCTTCCAACAGCTGTGTTCGAAACGAGCTTATTTTCCTGTAAATCAATAACAATCAACCGGAAACCTATCTGATCGACTGCGAATAAAAACTGGCCATTTTTACTCATGGCCATATCGCCTATATAACCATGTCGATAATCGTTAATTTTATCATGGAAGCTGCAATCAATAAATCCTTTTGGTGTACCTGTTTCAATGTCAAATATGTAAACTTTGTTAGTCTGTCCTCCAGCAACATACACCAATTTGTTATCAGGTGAAATGGCCAAACCCATAAATACCGATTCCAATATCCCTTTATCACCAGAGGGAGTTGGTGGAATCTGTTGTATTTCAGGATTATCCGAATTGAAATTTTTGATTATTGAAATTGAAATTGGATTTGTACCCGAGTTGGCCGTAATTGCAATATTTCCATCGTTGCTTAAAACTAACCCATAAGGGTGAGGGGCAATAATATAGCTCTTGCCGATTGGTGTTAGAAACCGACCATTTGGGATGACAGTTGAGCCTCCTATTTCAATCTTTGTAATTTTATCGCCAGCCGGTGCCGAAATAATAAAATGGGCATCTTGCGCGATCAATACAAGTGCACAATAGAAATTGAGAATCAGAAGCAGAGCAGTTTTCATGTTTTGCGATTTATTAATCATGTTTATTGTAGATGGAATAAATGGATTGCGTTTCTAAATTTTCTCTGTGAAGGTACAAGGAATCTGCATTTATTGCAACTAATAATTTCATTTTCATTGGTTCCAAAAAGAACGGCACTAAAGTAACCCAGTTAACTTGAATTTCTAATCTGTTCATATTTGATTACAAAAGCAAAAAGGCCACCATTTGGCAGCCTTTTTACTTTAAAAAGTTGAAAGCAGATTATTATTTCTATGCTGTCTTTTTTACTTTTGCTGGGCTGTATTCTCTTTTATAGCAGCCTGAGCAGCAGCCAAACGTGCAATTGGAACACGGAATGGTGAGCAACTAACATAGTTCATACCTACCGAATGGCAGAATTCAACAGATGAAGGTTCGCCACCATGTTCGCCGCAAATACCTACCTTAAGGTTTGGTCGAGTTGAACGGCCTCTTTCGGTTGCCATTTTAACGAGTTGTCCGACACCTTCCTGATCAAGAACCTGGAATGGGTCGTGTTTCAGGATACCTTTTTTAAGGTAAACAGGGAGAAACTTACCAGCATCATCACGCGAATAACCGAAAGTCATTTGGGTAAGATCGTTAGTGCCAAAAGAGAAAAATTCGGCGGATTCGGCTATTTTATCGGCAACCAAAGCAGCACGTGGGACTTCGATCATTGTACCTACCATGTAATCCATACGGTCATTGCGCTCGGCAAAAACTGCTTCAACAGTATCTCGGACAATTTTTTCTTGCATTTGCATTTCCGTTAAGGTACCTGTGAGCGGTATCATGATTTCCGGATATGTTTTGATACCTTTGTTTTTCAGGTTCATGGCAGCCTCAATAATAGCGCGGGCTTGCATTTCCGAAATTTCAGGATATGTATTCCCTAAGCGGCAACCACGGTGGCCAAGCATTGGGTTAAATTCGTGCAATGATTCAACTTTTTCCTTAACAGCTTTCACTGAAATACCCATTTCTTTGGCCATTTCTTCTTGGTTTTCTTCTTCGTGAGGAACAAATTCGTGCAAAGGAGGATCAAGCAAACGAACGGTAACCGGAAGGCCTTCCATAGCTTCGAAGATGCCTTCGAAATCGGCGCGTTGCATAGGCAATAGTTTTGCGAGAGCAGCACGGCGACCAGCTTCATCATCGGCAAGAATCATTTCGCGCATGGCTTTTATTTTCACGCCTTCGAAGAACATGTGCTCGGTACGGCAAAGTCCAATACCTTTTGCGCCAAAATTGCGGGCAACCTGAGCATCATGAGGAGTATCGGCATTGGTGCGCACAAGCATACGCGAATGTTTGTCGGCCATTTCCATCAGTTTTCCGAAATCGCCACTAAGTGCAGCTTCGGTAGTTCCTATTTTTCCTTCGTAAACTTCACCGGTCGAACCATTGAGCGAAAGCCAATCGCCTTCCTTAAGACTAACACCGCCAACTTCGATGGTGCGGGTTTTGTAATCTATTTTCAGGCTACCTGCACCCGAAACGCAACATTTGCCCATTCCACGGGCAACAACGGCTGCGTGCGAAGTCATACCACCACGAGCAGTAAGTATTCCTTCGGCAACAACCATGCCTTTGAGATCTTCAGGTGATGTTTCAACGCGAACAAGAACAATTTTATGTCCTTTTTTTGCCCATGCTTCTGCATCATCAGCAAAGAAAACAATTTGTCCTGTTGCTGCACCAGGAGAAGCGGGTAAGCCTTGAGCGAGAACTTTGGCATTTTTCATGGCTGCTTTATCGAAAACAGGGTGAAGGAGTTCATCCAACTTACTTGGCTCAACACGTAAAATGGCTTTCTTTTCGTCTAAAAGTTTTTCCTCAAACATATCGACAGCCATTTTTACCATAGCAGCACCGGTACGTTTACCGCTGCGGGTCTGCAACATCCAAAGTTTACCATCCTGAATGGTAAACTCAATGTCCTGCATATCTTTGTAATGATTTTCAAGTTTAGTTTCAATAACCATCAATTCCTTGAAAATTTCCGGCATAGTTTCTTCCAACGAAGGGAAGTTATTCTTGCGGTCTTCTTCAGAAACTGTTGCTAATTTAGCCCAACGTTTTGAACCCTCGATAGTGATTTGCTGTGGGGTACGGATACCTGCAACCACATCTTCACCTTGTGCATTGATAAGGTATTCGCCGTTGAAAAGGTCTTCACCTGTACTTGCATCGCGTGTAAACGCAACACCGGTTGCTGAGTTTTCACCCATATTACCGAAAACCATAGCCTGAATATTTACTGCGGTTCCCCATTCTTCAGGGATATTGTTGAGTTCGCGGTAATATATTGCGCGTTCGTTCATCCAGCTATCGAAAACCGAGCAAATTGCTCCCCAAAGTTGTTCCCATGGATCGCTTGGGAAATCTTTTCCAGTAACTTTTTTAACCGCTTTTTTGAAACGGGCGACCATTTCTTTCAATTCGTCAGGTGAAAACTGGTTATCAAGTTTTACTCCTTTTTCAGCTTTCAGTTCATCAATAATTTCTTCAAATGGATCATGGTCTTCTTTTGAAGCTGGTTTCATACCCAATACAACATCGCCGTACATCTGCACAAAACGACGGTATGAATCCCAAACAAAACGCTCGTTACCGGTTTTTTTAACCAAGCCTACAACAGCTTCGTCGTTCAGGCCCAGATTGAGGATGGTGTCCATCATTCCAGGCATCGAAGCGCGTGAACCTGAACGTACCGAAACGAGGCATGGGTTTTCGCTATCCGTGAATTTCGCTCCCATGTGTTTTTCAATATAGGCGATGCCTTCTTCGACTTCGCCTTTGATCATTTCCAATACCTTTTCGCGGCCTTCCTTGTTGTAAACCGCACACATTTCGGTGGTGATGGTAAACCCTGGAGGTACCGGAACTCCAATAAGGTTCATTTCGGCCAGGTTGGCACCTTTGCCCCCAAGCAGGTTTTTCATCGAAGCATCGCCTTCGGCTTTTTTATCGCCGAACGTATAAACGCTTTTTAAATTTGATTTAGACATAACTTATTGTTGGTTTAGTAATTATGTGATAATTAGTATGTTTGTGCTGTACTTCATTTTGAGGGTGCAAAAGTACAAAACTTTGCAACTATTTATTTATGCGAGTAGGTAAAGTTTTTACCTATATTAAATAGACTTGTTAAAAAAAGCTAATAGGATGAATCAAAACAGCGAACTACTTTGATCGCATCAAGCAAATACCCCTTCAAAACTTTGTCGATAAGTGAAAATCACAGTGTTTTCTAGTGCTTTTAATTGTTTCTGCTATTTTTTGAACACAATGCAAGCGCTCCAAAGCCAATATTATTTGTGCTGATTCTTGTGAAATAATTATAATCATTGTTTTGAAATACGGTTTAGAACTAAATTCCCTATTTTTAAGCCTGCTACTAAAAGTTTTTTCTGCTACAAATTGATTCAAGGAGTTTGTATGTGAGGCACAAAGTCTCTAAATTTACTCACGATTGCTTATTTATTATGGAGTTCGTGATACCGCTTCGCTAATAGTAATAAGTTTATAATTATGAAATACAACACTTTGCGAGCCTTTATGTTGTATTGTCTTAGTGGACCATCTTCATTTTTGCATTTTAGGAGTTGAATCAGGTGATAAAGTTTTGAACAACTCATTGTTAATAAAACACAATAAATATATCGGTGGAATGTTATATGTATGCAAAATGTGAATACTTTTGTAAACCAAATAGCAAACTGTAAACATTACCTGACTTATATGAAGAAAATAGCAGCTTTTCTCGCAACTATTGTAATTCTTTCAATACTGCTAACAGCCTGTGGCTCATCTGAACAATGTGCAGCTTATGGCGAATACAAGCATTACCGGGTTGAAAGCAGATAGCGCATTGGGTTTCTGACATGTTATATGAACAGATTCACGATTGCCAAACCTTGCCGTTGGTTATTTGGATTTAATATTTCGGATATGGGGTTACTTTGGGTAATAATCTTCGTTTCTCTTTCCATTTTCGTACCTGCTACTATTATGGCTCAGGATGTATCTGAGGCCGACACTGTGGATATGGGATTTTTGTTGCGCAGGGAGAAATCGTGGAATATTATGCTTCACACCTTGGGTTATGGTTTTGGATACCGGATAGGGGTAAATAAAACCTATTATAAAAACCGGATGTTCGAATTTGATCTCTTCGAAATGCGGGCGCCTAACCAGGCAAGGCGGTACAATGAGAATTATCAAAACCCCAGAAGCTATGTTTATGGTAAACTGAATAACCTGTACATTATCCGTGCTGGCATTGGCAGGCAACTTCTGTTAAACAGGAAGCCATATTGGGGTGGTGTTGAAGTTCGGGCATTTTACTATGGAGGAATAGATATTGGACTTGCGAAGCCAAGTTACTTATACATTGACTATTATAAAATTGTAAATAAACAGATAATTGTTCAAAACAGACCTCTTGAGCGTTATGATCCGGAAAAACATTTTCCCGGCATTGGGATAAACCCCGACACTTTATCCGATATTTTTGGTCGTGGCCCTATGTTGAGTGGGTTTAGCAAGATTAGGCCCTATCCTGGGTTTTATGCAAAAGCCGGATTTAATTTTGAATTCAGCGAGCAGAACGACAGGATTAAATCGCTGGAAATAGGAGCAACTGTTGATGTATTTCCTATTCCAGTTCCAGTGATGGCTTTTAGGGATAAAAATTACTTTTTCATTACTGGATATTTAAGCTTCCATTTCGGGAAACGATATAATTGATTTTGGGAAATAGTTGAAAGGTTAATAGTTGAAAATAAGTTGCTAATAGCCATATATATAAAGCAACCGTCGTTTTAGATTATTGTTGCTTCTTCCACCTTGTGCATCAACCCTCTTTTATTGAAATCCATAAACGAAGTGTTTCCACTTTAACCTCATTTGTGGCAAATCCAGTCAAGTATTAGTAGTACTTACAATACAAATAAACATCGCTAAAACTACACGGTATCTTTTGGTCAATTACACGGTATCTTTTTACCAACCGCATGGAGGGTTGAAAAATATCGCTCGAAGGGTTGTTCTTTTTCGCCTTTAAACAATCCCTTTTATCTCCATTTTCCTTAGTTTCGGCGCAAAGCCAGCGGTTGCAATCACAATCATTATAGTCATGCCGCCACCGAAAACTACTGAGGGAATCAATCCAATCAACCTTGCTGCAAGCCCTGATTCAAACGAACCTAATTCGTTGGATGAGCCAATAAACAGGCTGTTCACGGATGCAACACGGCCTCGCATTTCATCGGGCGTGTACATTTGCAGAATTGTTCCACGGATAATAACACTCACATTGTCGAACATCCCACTTAATGCCAACAACACAAGCGATAACCAGAAATTTTCAGAAAGTGCAAAAAAGATGATACATGCCCCAAACCCTCCAACAGCCCAAAGCAGTTTTACACCCGATTTGCGGGTTGGCGGATAATAGGCCAGGATCATTGCCATAAGCACCGCCCCAAAAGCGGGGGCAGCTCTTAGAAAACCCAAGCCTTGTGGACCAGTGTGCAGCACTTCGGAAGCGAACACAGGAAGTAAAGCAACCGCCCCGCCAAATAAAACACCAAACATGTCGAGTGCCAAAGCACCAAGCAGTATCTGGTTGTTGAACACGAATTTTATACCAGTGGAAAGGCTTGTGAGTATTCCTTCTTTAGTAATCCGAATGGGCAAAGGAGCAGCTTTGGATGTGTAGAAAAATATAAGGCTCAAGGCCGAAAAGAAAACCACGGTTATAAACGCAGCATGTATTCCGGCAAAACCATATATCAATCCACCGGCTGCCGGGCCTGAAACGGCAGCAATGTGCCAAACCGTGCTATTCCATGTAGATGAATTTGCATATAAGTTGCGCGGCACAATTTGCGCCATGTAAGCCGATTGGGCAGGATAAAAGAACGCCCGCGCCAACCCGGTAGCGGCAATTGTAATATATAAAGGTAAAACACCTGCCCATTGGAACCAACTTTCTATTGAGTAACTCATGTACAATAGCAGTATGGCACTGGCAACATAAACTGTTGCTGTAATGGCAATTATGGTTTTACGGTTGAACAAATCGGCCACATGGCCAGCAAATAAAGCAACAACAAGAAAAGGGATAGCTTCCGAAAGTCCGATCAAACCAAGCGAAAAAGGATCGTGTGTTAGGTCGTACACCTGCCAGCCAACAATTACGCTTTGCATTTGTATGGCAAAAGTGAGGAGGAACCGGCCAGTAATAAACCTCCTGAAACTGCCAATGTGCCATACGGCATACGCATCGTTTTTATAAAAAAGTGAATTTAGTTTACTCAAAGTGAAATGATTAGGTTAAAAACATGCTACTAATATTATGTTTTGATTTTGTTCAGTGTTAAAATGTATAACATCTTATATTGCTGAACTTTCCCTCAGTAATTACTTTTTTTACAACAGAGTCTTTGTAAGCCACAAAAGAAAAAGTGCCAGAAATTAGCCAGTTGGTTGTATCGTATTTCGTAATAACCACCTGACCTTCGGGTGTTTTTGTGGTATTAGAAGAATACATCCCATCAGGATAAGTAACGATGTCGCCCCTGCCATCTAAATAATTATCTGTAAAAGGGTAAGTGCCAACCCTATTTGCTTTTAAGTTAATACTTAATATGCTATTGTCCGTTTTTGATAAAAATGCGGTGATAGAAATACTCTCTCGGTTATCCCGAAGGTGGCACGAAACACTATTGGCTGTAACAAGCTCGCCATTGGCTTTAAAGGATAATTCATCCACAGCTTCGTAATCCTTCACGCAACCTGACAAGAATAAAACAATCAGGAACAGAGCCTGGAGGGTAAATTGGTATTTCATAATGTTGTTCTGGTATTTCATAATGTTGTTTTAGTTTTGGACTTGAAGAAGGTTTTAGATTTATTCGATTTAACACAAAAAGATGCAGTATGGTTTGAGCATATTGTCAAATAATACATAATCAGTGCTTTAAATAGTGAAGTTTGCTGAGCTTTCCTTCGGTGAAAACTTTTTTGATTACCGAATCATGGTAGGCTACAAAAGTGAAAGTCCCTGAAATAAGTTGGTTTATGGTGTCAAATTCAGTAACCACTATTTCGCCTTCCGGGTTTTTGGTTTCGCGGGATAAAAACATCCCAATAGGGGCAGCAGTAAACGAACATTGCGCTTTCATATAGTTATTGGTAAATGGATAAATACCTGTGCCGTCAAGATCGAAATTGATAAACAATAATTCTTTATCTGTGACGCCAGTGGGCTTAAATGCACTTATCGTAGCCCGTTTCCCTGCCTGGTAATAATCGCAATAAACATCCTCTGCCGTCCATAAGTCGCCATCGATTTTAACTGATAGTTTATTTACTGGTTCATAATCTTTCATGCAGCCGGAAAGGGTCAGTATCAAAATGAATAGGACGGATTGTTGTTTAATCTGATTCATATTTTGGTTCCAAAATGCAAAGGTTTGTTATTGAAGCTGTTAATTAGAACAAAAGTAATGATTTTAAGCCTTTAACCAAAAGTTCAACCTCAGAACTTACTTACATCCTCAAAGGCACTACCATCCCAAATCGGAACTGCTTGTGAACTGTTTATTTGGAAGCAAAATTTCAAATCGGCGTGCAATCCCAAGGTTGCCAAACGCTTATAATGGCTTGCAAGTTGCGCGGTTTCGATCAGGTTGTTTTTTGATAATTGCCAAAGTGAAAGCGATGCTGTGGAGGAATCACAAATTTTATTGAAATGTCCAGAAAGTTCGAGCAATTCGGTCAAAGCACCAGCACAAAGGGTATCTTCGAGGCTAAAGGTGTTTTTCCAACCCGAACAAAGAATCACAATATTCAAATCCTGAGTTACAAGCCAATCGCTTATAACTTTCAGGTTTGCAAACGAAGCAATTGCAATATTGCCGCATCCTTTGGCCAATTCAATGGCTTGGGTTCCGTTGGTGGTGGAATAGGCAAGCTTTTCTCCTTGCAAATCGCTTTGCAAAAAAATGCTTGGCGAGTTGCCGAAATCAACAAAATCGACTTTCTTTCCATCGCGTTCGGCAGCGGTGATAAATCCTTTGTTTTTGTATTCTAACAATTCGTCTAAGCCCGAAACTGGAATTATAGATTTTACACCACTATCAAAGGCGGCACAAAATGCAGTTGTCGCCCTCAAAACGTCTATTACCACCACAATGTAGTCTTTAGAAGTTGATTTGAACCGGAACAAAGCGGGTAAAAGGCAAACTTCGATGGTTTTCATACTTGGCTTAAAAAAAAGTGCGTAGCGCAATTCTATTCCGCTCCGCACTTTTAAAGTGAATAATTTGATTTTTATGTGTTATTCAACATCTTATATTTCAACTCCATTTTTAGCTACCAACTTTACGTTTGTTAACCTTTGTAGAAAGGCATTTTAACAACCTGTGCTTTAAGGGATTTTTCGCGGATGCTGATAAATATTTCGCTTCCGGATTTCATATAGGCTTTTGGTACATAAGCCATCCCAATCCCTTTTTTTACCGAAGGTCCCATAGTTCCACTGGTAACAACCCCAATTTTATTGCCATCGGCATCCACAACGTCGTAACCATGGCGGGGAACGCCCTTGTCTATCATTTCAAAACCAATCAATCTGCGGTAAGTGCCTTCGTTATTCTGTTTCAGGAAAACATCCTTATTGATAAATTCTTTAGTATCGGTAAATTTTGTTATCCAGCCCAAACCGGCCTCGATGGGTGATGTTGTGTCGTCGATATCGTTGCCATACAGGCAGAAACCCATTTCGAGGCGTAAGGTATCGCGGGCAGCCAAACCAATAGGCTTTATGCCAAATTCGGCACCGGCTTCCATAACGGCTTGAAAAATTTTCACAGCATCTTCATTAGCCATATATATTTCGCAACCTCCTGATCCTGTGTAACCCGTGGTCGCAAAAATTACATTTTCCACCCCTGCAAAATCAAGTTTCTTGAAGGTATAATATTCCATATCGGTAACGGTAGTTTCCGTTAGCTTTTGCATGGCTTTTAAAGCCAATGGCCCTTGAACCGCAAGTTGCGCTATTTCGTCAGAAGCATTGTACAACTCGGCACCTATTTGGTTGTTGCTCACAAGCCACTCCCAATCCTTATCAACATTCGAAGCATTTACGACCAACAAATAAGTTTCGGCATCAACCCTATAAACCAGCAAATCGTCAACTATTCCACCTTTTCCATTTGGGAAACATGAATATTGCACTTTGCCATCGTAAAGCACAGAAGCATCGTTGGTAGTTACATGCTGTATAAAATCGAGCGCCTTAGGCCCTTTTACCCATATTTCGCCCATGTGCGACACATCAAAAATGCCGAGTTTGGTGCGTACAGTTTCATGCTCATCGTTGATACCTGAAAATTGAATCGGCATATTGTACCCTGCAAAAGGGAGCATTTTTGCCCCAAGTGCTTCGTGGAATTGTGTAAAAGCAGTGTTTTTCATGTTTTGTGTTTATAAGATTAGATTTGTGAATTCGGTAAGTGCTTTTTAGATAGGCTTTTGGTTGCTATTGAAATCAGGTTTGTATTGGTTTTATTTTGTGGCAAAAGTAAGAAATAGAATGCAGGATGCGCAAAACACTTGTATTAAGTTTGAGGAAAAAACAATTGATTTTTCAGCGTTCCCAATGTATAAAATGCAGTATAAAAATGTTACAATTTTTTATGGTCATGCAACCTTTTAGGTATCCACTAACCCTTTTAACATATCTTAATAAACAGTTCAAAAGTAACCACATTCGGCGGAGGCTTTTCTCTACTTTTGCACAAAATTGAAAACATGCTTAAAATTGGGGTTATAGGTGCCGGACATCTTGGTAAGATTCATATAAAGTGCATCAACGAAATACCTGATTATCAACTGATAGGATTTTACGACAGCGAAGAGAAAAATGCGTTTGAGGTAAGCAAAGAATTTGGAATAAAGAGTTTTGATTCGATGCATGAGCTGGTGAAAGAGGTTGATGTGATTGATATTGTTACTCCGACTTTGGCGCATTTTGAAATTGCAGCTTTTGCGTTGAAACAATTTAAACACGTTTTTATTGAGAAACCAATAGTAGCCTCAGCCGTAGAAGCACAAAAACTTGTTGATATTGCCCACGAAGCTAATGTTAAAGTGCAAGTCGGACATGTTGAGCGCTTTAATCCTGCCATGATTGCCGCACTACCGTTCATTGACAATCCCATGTTTATCGAAGTTCACAGGCTCTCCAGTTTCAATCCTCGCGGTACCGATGTGCCTGTAATACTGGATCTTATGATTCACGATATTGATATTGTGCTGCACACGGTTCGTGCCAACCTGCGGAAAGTGAGTGCAAGCGGTGTAGCAGTAGTTACTGATACAGCCGATATTGTAAAC
>CAIRHD010000533.1 GCA_903878265.1 uncultured Bacteroidales bacterium
GAAAATTTATTTTCACAAGTGAGGAATTGTTGTAAATTTGCACCTCTTTTTACGAAAACTATTTAATTAAATACAGATGGCAATTATTGGCGAAATACGAAAACGTTACTGGTTACTTGTAGCTATTATTGGAGTGGCACTACTTCTATTTGTGCTGAGCGATTTTCAACGCAAACGCACCAAACAATCCAATACTATAGGGGTTATTGCAGGCGAGAAAATCGCTATAACCGAATTCAACCTTAAAGTGGAGGAAAACAGTGAAATGCAAAAAACCAACAGTGGGAAGGATAACCTAACCGCTGAAGAAAACTATCAGGTGCGCCAACAAACATGGCAGCAGGTAGTTAATGAAATTGTGATGAATAAGCAATACGATATGCTTGGCATTTCGGTTTCGGTTGAAGAACTTGATGATCTAGTTCGTGGTAAAAACCCACATCAATACATACTTAAAAGTTTTTCGGACCCTAAAACAGGTCAGTTTAACCCAAAAGCTGTAACCGAATTCCTCCAAAACCTCGACAATGCCGAAAAGGTTTCGCCAGAAAACAAACAGCGCTACCTACAAATGGAAAAATACATAAAGAACGACAGGTTATCGACCAAATACAACAATTTGATAACCAAATGCTTTTATGTTCCGACCGCTTTGGCAAAACGCAACTATACAGAATCGAACACTATGGCTAATGTACGCCTAACAGGTGTTACTTACCAAACCGTTTCTGATAGTGCTGTAAAAGTTGCAGATGCCGATTTTGAAAAATATTACAACGAAAACAAATACAAATTCAAACAGGATAAACCTGTTCGCAACATCGAGTATGTTTTGTTTGAGCCTAAAATGTCGGAAGAGGACGTAGTGCTTATGAAAGCCAATATCCAAAAAGCATATAATGAGTTTGTGATTACTACCGATGTTCCTGGTTTTGTTAATGCTACTTCCGACAACCGTTACGACAGCACCTGGCACAAACGTGGTACTTTTGCCCCAAATATCGATACCTTGCTTTTTACCGCTCCTGTTGGTCAGATTCTTGAACCATTGGAAGACAACGGAATGTACCGGATCTTAAAAGTTGTTGATCGCCAGACCAATCCTGACTCGTTGAAAGCAAGCCACATACTTATTTCGTACGCTGGCACACCAATACAAACTGCAACCCGCACCCGCGAAGCAGCCGATAAATTAGCCGACAGTATTTTAAATATGGTTAAAGCTAACCCAGTAGCATTTGAAATGCTTGCAGCTACCAGAAGCGACGACGAATCGGTAAAAGCGAAAATGGGCGACCTTGGCTGGTTTGAAGACGGCAAAATGGTTCCTGAATTTAACGCTGCGGTAGTAAAAGGCAATGTTGGAGACATTAAAAAAGTAGAAACCCAATTTGGTTTTCATATCATAAAAATAACCGGCAAAAAAGATCCATCAACCAAAATTAAAGTTGCCGCTATTGATTTCCGCATGGAGCCAGGCTCAAAAACTATCGAAGCCCTTTACAACGAAGCCAGCAATTTTGCTGCTGCAAACACCACCTTGGAGAAGTTTGAAAAATCGGTTAAGGATAAAGGCTTGAACCTACGCAATTCCGACAGGCTCAACGAAACTGACAACACTGTTCCTGGTTTGAAAACCGCCCGCGAAATAGTGCGCTGGTCATTTAACGAGGATACAGAAAAAGGTGCAGTTTCAAATGTATTCGATATTGAAGGCACTTATGTTGTTGTCGCACTAAAGAATAAAGTGGAAAAAGGATTTGTTCCCCTCGATATATTGAAAGAAGCAATCAAACCTCTTGTAATACGCGAAAAAAAGGGCGAATACCTTATGAAAAAAGTGAGCGACCAGCTTGCAAAAACCAAAGATATTAACGCCTTTGTTCAGCAGTATCCTAATACAAAAGTTGACACAACCGATGTTTCTTTTACCAGTGCCAATATTCCTAACTATGGCCATGAAGCTAAACTTACTGGTCAGATTTTTGCTGCAAAAAAAGGCCAGGTAACTGGTCCGGTTCAAGGTGATCAAGGGGTTTATGTATTTGTTCTGGATCAAATGAAAGAAGCACCTGCCACCACCGATTTTGAAAACCAGAAAAGGCAAATGGCACAGTACTTCCAAGGCCGTGCAGGAATGTTATCCAATATACTTCAGGAAAAAGCTGATATTAAAGATCATAGATTGTTGTTTTATTAACAGATTTCCAACTCAAAACAAAAAAAACCGCTTCAGTATTGGAGCGGTTTTTTATTGTTATATTTTTAATTTTTATTGCCAATATGGGTGAATAAATCATTTTCTCCTATAGGCTTTTAAACAATTCCATAAACAATTTACACAAAAAGGCAGATCACAATCAATATTGCAACGAATACAATGCTTTTTGCTTGATATATTGACAAGTGTCCTTCTGAACATTCAAGTATATCTCGGCAAATTGTGGTAGGCCAACTTTGGGAAGCGCTCATAAAACCAATTCGCTAAGTTGTTTTGAATCAATTGCTAAGAACAAGAAGACAATTCGAAATTTGAGCAAGAAATGAATGTTGATTTTCTATCGAACTAAAATAAATGGTGCAGACAAAACCAATCAGGTTCTTTCAATTAGCTTTTTGCGTTTACGCTTTTTGAAAATTAAAAATACAACAATAATACTTGTAAGGCCACCTGCACCATAAAGTAAATAATCCATGTAGCTTTTGCCGAAACCTTCGAGAGGGCTTATGTCGCCAACGTTCATATAGGCTGCCCAATAGTGAGGATGGGCGGTCAAGTTATCGCAATTATCGAGGTACTCGATTTTTGCCAACCGCAGTGCTTCGTGACGTGGTTTGCCTTGAGCGATATATTTATAAAAATTCTCCATTATTTTTATCCCTGCACGGTCTTCCACAGCCCAGGCCGTCATTATAATACCTGGAATTCCGGCATAAAAAAAATCGCGCGAAAGGCTCATGATCCCTTCGCCTTTCCTCAGCTTTCCAGAGCCTGTGTTGCAAGCGCTCAAAACAGCCATATCGGCATGTAAATCCATGTTAATCAACTCCGAAGCTTCCAGCATACCATCATCTGCGGAATCGCCTTTGGCTCCGAAAAAAATCAATTTTGAATACAGTGGGTTTTCATTGTCGATAATTGTGTGCATGGCAAGGTGCAAAACACGGTAGTCGGGCGATAGTTTCTTGAACATGGTTTCGGTAGCCTTTTCGCCAATAAAACCTTTCACTTTAAAATATTCTTCCAGGTTTTTTATTTCCTCTTGCGAATTGTTAAGTTCGGTTAGCCTTGTACGCAGATGTTCCCCGTTTTCGTTTTTTTTGTCAAGAACTGCATTTTTGGGTCCATAATCAGGTGCAAATGCAAGTATCCGTCCATTGTTTCTGCTGCTTCTTGCACTTAATTCATTGAAAAATGTTGTTGCTGAAGGTGCATAACTCAAAGCCGATTCCCTTATCAGATAGGGCAAATTTCTATATGCATGTTTAGAAGTATCTGGCATTGATGTAAGTAGCGCATCAAACGAAAAGTACCCAAGTTCACCATCGGGAACAATTATCAGTTCTTTTCCTTTGATAGTTGCCTGAATTGGCAACAACAAGGTGCAGTACAATTCGTACGATGCTTTTACGAATGTTGTGAAATCTGTACCTGCATAATTGTTAAACCCTTTTCCCGATACCTGTTTCCTCAAAGTTTGAAGGCAGGAATAAAACGATGTATCAATCAGTTTCGTAGCAAGTAGTTTATTCGTTGAAGTAATTGCAAAAATGTTCAGTACAGAATCGGAGAGCGAATACTCAACAATTGCTTGATTATTGGCAAGCTTTTTCTGGATAGAAGCGATTGAAATTACCGAGTTGTCATACTTTAAACTATAATAAGCCGGATAGCTTTTTTCGATACTTTTAATAAGTTCGTCCTGTTTGCGGCCTAAGTCAAAAATTTTGCTTTTCCAGGTTTTTATCTTAACCAAATCAGGGGCTTCGGCCATTTCCTGAATATAAATTTGCTGATTTAATGAGTAGATTTCTGATTTTAGGCTCGCATCCTGATCCAAAAGTTTTTGAGGTATTTTACCAATATTTTTAGCTTCTTTGTCGCGAAGTTGTGATAAAAGTATAGCCGATTTTCCTTTTTCGGATAAACGGAAAGCCTGTTCCATGGCATCCTGCCCTTTTGTTTTATGATAAAGCCGAACCTGCGAAAGAAGTGCGTTGGCAAATGTGTTAGTTTCGTTACCAGATAAAAACAGTTTGCTGTCTTCAGCCTGATAGGTTGAACGCAACATTTCAGCCATTTTTACCGATACATCAAAACTTGATGCACTGCTTTTTAAATAATCAATTTTCGAAGTATCTTGCTGATATAGCAACATCAAAGCAGTTGCCTTGGCTGTTAATGGGTTTAGTAGGTTGTCGGTAAGGTTCGCTTTTTGTATTTCGGGATTATCGGAAAACTTTAATGATGTAAAGCCAGGGAAACCAGAAATAAGTGAGTTTTGAAAATATTTTATCGCTTCCTCATAACGTTTTAAGCGGTAAAAATTAAGCCCAATATAGTAGTAAGCTGTTGACACATCAACATTTAACTCGCCAAAAATTTGCTTGTATAATTCCAACGACTTGTTGAGGTAAATCAGTGCCTGTTTGTTTCCTGTAGCCGAAAGAAAATCGCCATAGCGCAAGTATGTAAGTGCTGTTTCCGATTTCGCATTTTTAGAACCTTCGGTGCTTTGAAGGAGCGCTTTTTTAAAATAGGCATCACAATTGGTCTCATCTTTCATATTATAGGATACACTTGCCAATCCCCGCAGTATTTTTATGGCATTTGGAAGTGTTTCGCCAAGCGACAATCCTTTCAGGTAATAATCCCTGGCTTTGGGATATTCGCCTTTTTTTTCGGCAATAAAGGCCATATTAAGATAAACAGAGAGCAGGTCGGCCAAATTCCCAGGCGCTTTTGCTGTAATTATTTCCAGGGATTTGTCGAGATAGCTTTGGGCTTTTTCGTAATCGGCAGTATAAATATATACAACCCCCATGTTAAGATAAAGTAAACCAGCGGTTAATGAGTTTGACTGTTTTTTGTTGACATACAATTTTTCGGCACGACTCATAAAGTCGATGGCTTTTGCGTCGTTACGCATCAGTTGATAAAGCCGACCCATGTTGAGGTAAAGCGATGCCTGTTTAAAATCGTCGGGATTTAGGATTTCATTATTGATTGCCAATGATTGTTTAAAATAATCCTCGGAATTTTCAAACTGCTCAATTGTCGAATACACAATGCCAATATTCTGGAGTGAACCCGTGTAATTCAGGCTTTTGGTGAAGCCTGCTTTCTGGTAGGTCTCCTTTGCCAAATAATATTCTGCCAGGGCCTCGCTGTATTTTTTTTGTGCCAGATATACGGTTCCCCTGCCATTGTACGCCAAAGCCAAGCAGGTATCAGGTTTGCCGAGTTGCAATTTATAGGTTGCGATGTTACGCGAAAACAAAGCCAAAGATTTATCAAAATCCTTTCTGTCGGAAAAGAGCTGCGCTTTTTTATTTATCAATATGGTGTATAGGTTGCCTGTTGTATCCATTTTTGGCAAGGCCAAAAACAAGGCGTTGATGGAAATTTCCATGGCTTCATCGTTTTTCCCGGTCAACCTCAAGCAATCAATAATGCCACAAACACTTCGTACCCAATCGTCATCCTGATTTGCTTTAAGGTTAAATTTAATCGATTCCCTGAAAAAGATAATGGCAGAGTCGTAATTGCCTTGGTTTTTAAGATTTTCTGCAAGTTTCAGTTTGGATTCGGATGTTGTTATAGAAACATCGCCGGTATTATTCTGGCACGACCAAAAAGCCCCGAAAGCGAGCAGGAAAAGAAACCGGAAGCATTCAAATGCCAAATTTTTATTCATGAGGCATGATTTTTAGAGATAAACAGGATCTGTTTTTGGGAAAATGAAATTTGTTTTCGTCAAGCTACCACTTATTACAATCAAAAATACGACTGCCTGAAAGCTTTAGTACAATGATTCTGCAAATAAACAGTGTGAAAAGAGTTAATTCAGAGAAAAACTTTTTACGTATTAACCTGATTTGACCTTTTCCGACAAACAAATTCAAGTCGAAAACCAGCTTCTACAAGTTTTGTAAATGTGCGATGAATATTGATGAGACTGCCATTGCAAGAAAAAACAAAGATAGGACAAAGTTGTTTTTTGTGATAAAAAAAGGCAAGAAGAAATTTTTTTTTGTGAAAATATTGGAAAGTCAGTTAAACAGTCAGGATTCCAGGCTCAGGAAAGAACATTTTTAATCAACCAAATCCAAATTAACATTTTAACCTTCAACCTATCAACTACTCTTCAAAAACTGTTAAAAACTTGTAGTCAATACTACTTTGGGAATTAAACTCAAATTGTACCTTTGGGGGCGAAGATTTTACCATGGCAATAGTTTTTTTTTCGTTGGGCAGCAATCAAGGCGACAGGCTGGGTTCGCTTGTTTCGGCAACAAAACTAATTGGCTATCAGGTTGGAAAGCTGATTGATTTTTCGGAAGTTGTTGAAACAGAACCCTGGGGTTTTGATGCGGAAACAAATTTTTTCAACCAAATTCTGGTTGTCGAAACTCAACTTTCCCCAGAACAAGTATTAAAAACAATTCTTGAAATAGAAGAAACATTGGGTCGTGTTAGGTCAGGGGTGAATTACAGAAGCCGGATTATCGATATCGACATATTGTTTTATGATGACAAACGAATAGAATTGGATAACCTGATAATTCCACATCCGCTCTTGCACAAGCGCAAGTTTGTGATGCAGCCTTTGTGTAAGGTTGCTCCCGAATTGATTCACCCAGTTTTGATGGCTTCAATATTCGGGCTTTTAAGCCAATTGGAAGATAAAAGCTCAATAAAAATTGCTGTTGCCAAAGAAACATTTGCGAGTTTGCTGAATACAAAAAAGTAACCTGAAATTTTTACAATGAACATCCCATACAACTACATAGCGATTGAAGGCAATATTGGTGCTGGAAAAACAACGCTTGCAACTCGCATGTCGGAGCAATTTAATACCCGGCTCATACTCGAACAGTTTGAGGATAACTCCTTTCTGCCAAAGTTTTATGATGATCCTTCCCGCTACGCATTTCCGCTTGAATTGTCCTTTTTAGCCGATAGGTTTCAGCAGTTGAAAAACCAGGCTTCTGTTCAGGATATGTTCCAACCCGTTACAATCGCCGATTATTTCATCCTAAAGTCTTTGATTTTTGCCAAAAAGACTTTAAATGGCGAAGAGTTTACCCTTTATTCACGGCTTTTTTCAATCATTGAGAATGTACTGCCCAAACCGGATTTGCTGGTTTATCTATACCTGAATATTGACAGGCTGCAATCGAATATCCGAAACCGTGGCAGGGCTTATGAACAAAAAATCGAGGACGATTACCTGCAACGGATCCAGGAAGGGTATCTCGATTACATCAGGCAACAACAGGGTTTAAGGGTTTTGGTGATCGATACCAACCAGCTTGATTTTGTTGCCCATCAACATGATTACGATAAACTGATAAAAATTATCGAAAAAGAATATCCAATCGGAATTCATCGCATTACTCCTTGATTGGTAACACATTAAAACTTCTTTAACTATTCAATGCCTAAAGTTTAAAGTTCCTAAAATGCCTAAAGGTCCTTGTTAATCATATTCGCTGCGTTTTACATGTACTTAGTCAAAAATAGTTTTAAAGGTTTTTTCAGTTTTGGGGATTAATGTTAGCGACATTTTTCTGGATTTTCTGGATTAAAGTCGTTAGTTGCATTTACTTAAGGCATTTTAGGCAATCAAGGCGCCTTAAGTACTTTCAAAACGGTAAAACTTTAGTGAATAGTTACAAACTTCTTTCTCCGCACAAGGTATTTATTGCTGGTAGAATTTTTATTACGACCTTTACACTTTTCAAATTGCTTAGACCAATATGATTGAAATTGAAGTAATTACAATAGTTTTTTTGTTGGGTTTATGTACAGTATTTTTAGTTGCGTTTATGCGAACAAAGCAAAAATTAGCTGTACTTCAGAAAAGTTACTCTGCCCGTAGCGAAGAAATAGAGCAACTCTCTGACGAAATTTATAGGGTAAAAGAGGAATTGCAACTTATCAGACTGCAAGCTGGCGAATCCGACAGGTTAAAATCGGCTTTCCTGAGCAACATGTCGCACGAACTCCGTACCCCTTTGCATGCCATTATGGGTTTTTCTGGTTTAATAGCCAACCCAAGCATGCCCGAAGAGGACAAGGTTAGTTATGCAAATATCATCAACCACAGCGTTGATACACTGTTGGAAATCATAAGCGACATTTTCGATATTGCACAGTTTGAATCAGGTATAGCTGGCATTTCCATGGAATCTCTCAATGTAAATGATTTGATAAATACCTTACAGACTTGGGTAAACCTGGAGAAAACAAATGTTGGCAAGGCTGATATTACAGTTAAAATACACAAAGCCAACCGCGACCGCAACTTTTGCATACAAACCGATGCTTATAAATTGAAACGCGCAATTAACCATCTGGTATTCAATGCCTTGAAATATTCAAACGATGGTTGCATCGAAATAGGCTATACATTGACAGATGACCGTAAGATCAATTTTTATGTTAAAGATGACGGGATAGGTTTCGAAAACGACAAACTCGAACTAATGCTTTCGCAATTCAGGCAAATTGACGAAACCCCAACACGGCAATACGGAGGATTAGGGCTTGGGCTTACGCTTGCACAAAAATTTGCCGTTATGCTCGATGGCACCTTATGGGCAGAAAGCGGAGATGAAAATGGTTCAACTTTTTATCTGTCAATTCCTTGTGTGAAGGGGATTTGAGGATATGGAAATTTGGGATGTGGGAATTTGAGGATGTGAAAATGCGATAATGTGGTAATGCGATAATTTGTTGATGTGACAATGGGGTGATGCGATCAATAAAATACTGGGAAAGAGCAGGATAGGAGAAAGGGGAAAGAAAAATTCTTTTCGCTGAAATTTGAAAAATAAAATACTTACTTTTGCAGCCTCATTGCTCGGGGTGTGGCGCAGTCGGCTAGCGTACTTGCATGGGGTGCAAGTGGTCGTCAGTTCGAGTCTGACCACTCCGACCAATCACAGTAAGGCTTTCAGGAAATTCCTGAAAGCCTTTTTTTATTCAGGTGTACATGAAAGTATACACGATTTTTTGAGTTCCCTCCAAATGGGGTAAATTTATTAACAACGTATTGCCCTAATTAACGGGATTTCCCGTTTTTTCCTGGAGCCAAAAAAGCCAGCGCAATCGTTTGCGGAAAATTGGGAACAATAAAAAAGCCGGTACCCAATCCTAAGTACCGGCTGTTAGCAACACAACGCAATAGAACGTACCCAACAATCAAACCGTTGTGAAGCCAATATCTATTATAAAGTTACATATCTATTGACTTTTCAACATATCTTTTATTGGTTTGAATTTTCTCCAGGTCGAATAGTGACCAGTTGCCTTTAACCCCTTTTTTTTGGAGTTCCGTAACTGCTTCTGTAAGCTTGTTCAAAACTTTTATTTGCACTACATCCATTGGCGAATACATGCGACTTTCTCTTTTCGATAACGGTCCCGATAAAGCATCCATCCATTTCTGCTCAAATTCGTTTGCAAAGGGATTGCCCGTATAACCCCCATCAGCAAAACCCCGTGTTCCTAACCCATATACAGCAGGGTTTAAAGTGGGTAGGCTACCGTTTAACCTCGAATTTTCCAACAAATCAAGGAACGGCCTAAGTTTGGGGTTTTTCACTCCAGAGGCCGGTATAACGTATTCGTTCGCGTGTACGATTCCGGCAGGTTTATTGTTGCTGCCACCGGATAAAGTAAAACCACCTTCATAAAATTCGGGCATTTTTTGTGCGGCTATTGTTGCCACCTGGATACCGGCGGCAATACCGGCGGCAATTGCCAAAAATGGGGCTGCGGGACCACCGCTTCCAAGAGCGTTTAAAACAGCCAGTGCGCCACTTACAACGGCTTGCACCAGGTCGGCGGCGTGCTGCTTCTTCCACGATTTTTGTTTAGTTTCTTTTTCTTTCTTGTCGTATTGATCGTTTATTGTTTTTATCTGGGCTTTAGTCAAGCCTTCGGCGTTTAGTTTAGTTTGCCGCTCAGTATTTAGTTTCGCCAATTCGGAATTAAGCTCATCCTGGTTCCGTTGTTCGATAATTTGAAAAATACCGTCGCTTGCTTCCTGGGCCATTTGCATTATCAAATCTTTTTTGGCCTGTTCTTTCTGCTTCAATAATTCAAGCTCTGTTTCACCAGCGGCAAAGGCA
>CAIRHD010000534.1 GCA_903878265.1 uncultured Bacteroidales bacterium
AGTAAATCGTCCTAATGCACCATTCATGCTGCCCTCGATATGGTGGATTACCCCGCTTTCGAGGTATTTTATCATTGGCGAATGACATTCAAAAGAGGCTGATGGCATCCAAGTCAGGTTTTTTATCCCTAATTCGGCAGCTACATCAAAAATCTGGTTTCCAACCAAATCGCCATTGCGAAAATGATGATGTGTCGAAATGGTCATGCCATCTTTTATTCCTGCTCTCACTAAAGCTTCCTTCAGCGAAGGCACAACTTTATTTCCATCTTCGGGATAGTCGGCACAACTCGTGATAAGTGGGCCATATTTCCGACCCGTAGGTTTAAATTTGCCGACACCCAGGAAAGGGATTGCATTTTTTCCGTTAACTATCTGTGGAACAGTGCGCCCCACTGCATTTGTGGTAAGTTTATCGTATTTTGACATGTTTTTTCTAAAGGGTTAGGGTTTAGTGGTTGGGGATTTCGGATTTCGGATTGGGGTTTTCGGATTGGGGTTTTCGGATTGGGGTTTTCGGATTTCGGATTTTCCATTAACCATTTCCCATTAACCATTTCCTATTAACCATTTCCTATTTCCTAACTTCTACCACACTCAAAAACTCCTCGTGCCAATTAGTAGAAAGTTTGCCCATACTTACAGCCAGATTAATGAGTTTTTGGGCACGTTTTACAACCGGTGGATCTATCATTTTTGTCCCCAGCGAAACAACACCGAGGCCTTTAGCTGTGGCATCCATAAACGCGTTTACAATTTTCTTTGCCTTATCAATTTCAGTGGCATCGGGAGCATAATTTTCGTGAATTACCCTAATTTGCCGAGGATGGATGCAGCCCATGCCATCGAAACCAAGTGCTTTTGAACGGATAACGGTTTCTTTCAAGGCTTCCATATCGGCAACATCGCTGAACACGGAATCAATAGCCTGGATACCAGCAGCTTTACAGGCATTAACAACCATACTTCGTGCAAAGAAGGATTCGGTGCCTTCCTGCGTACGGCGTGTACCCAAATCGGCAGTATAATCTTCGAGGCCGATTGCGAGGGCTACAACATTTTCGCTTTGTGCGATTTCGAGGGATTTTAGTACACCAAGCGCACTTTCGATAATCGGCATAAGCCAGATGTGGCCTGCAACTCCAAATTTTTCCTTTAGTTGGCTGATTTTCTCATTTACCAGTTTAATCTGTTCTGCACTTTCGCACTTCGGGACAAGCAGCAGGTTAACATTGTGTGGCACCAGGAATTCCAAATCATCAAGCCCAGCCGGAACCTGATTGATACGCACCATACGTTCGGCACCATAAAAATCGATATTTCGCAAGGCATTACGAACCAAAAAACGCGCTTCATACTTTTTGGCATGAGCCACTGCATCTTCCAAATCGAGGATAATCCCATCAGGTTTGTGTATGCCAGCATTTATCATGAGGCTTGGCGTATTGCCAGGCAGATAAAGCCTCGAAAAACGATTCTTGTCGGAGGTGGTTTCGTACTTGTTTTCAATTATCATTGGAAGCAAAAACTCCTTTTCTGTTGGCATCAATATTTTGATTGCCGCCTCTAACCGTGCTGCCAGCACAAGGGCAAGTGCGCCTGTGTCTTCAACCAGCAGATTTGCATTTTGTATGCCATAAAATTCTAGTATGTTGAGCAACAATTTTCGGTTGCTGTCCCCATACATGGCTTCAACCTTGCTATTCAGCACGATATGGATGCCGCCATTTTCGGTTAGTTCCAGTGTTATATGGCAATCGGAACGTACCCCTTTTCCTTTGTTGCCAATAACTGCCAATTTGTCCGTTAAAAACTCCATAATTGTACCGGTATTTGTGTTTTGGTTGGTTTATTTACGCTTTGAGTGGTTTCGAAAAACAGGCAACAAAGGTACATTGGCAGTTGAATATTGCAAGTATAAATATGAGGAATTTTTAAAAATAATTCGTTCTACCGCTAATTGGATACAAATGCTTTTTAAAAGGCAGGAAGTCGGAAGAGCGAAGAAATTGATAATTTGAGATTTGGCTCTATTTATGGAAAATATCCAAGAAAGGTAATAGAGCAACAAAGCCCTACCTTCAAGGATAAATGGAGTTTATATGTAAAATCCTGACTTCCAACAATAGAATTTTACCAATAAATCAACAGTAGAACCAGATTTTTCCTTGATTTCAAGTATCAATATAGGTATAAAATAGCCAATTGGAATACCATGGAACGAAAAAAGGAAACCCTAAGGTCTCCTTTCCGTAATAAATTAACCAGCTCAGGCTGGAAAAAATTATTTGGCAACTGTGGTATCAGCAACAGCAGGAGCGGCTGTATCAACAGCAGCTTCAACTTGTGTGGTATCGCCAGTAGCTTCAACTTTTGTTTCGCCTGATTTGCAAGCTGCAAATGATGTAAGACCTGCAACTGCAAGTAAGAATAACAGTTTTTTCATGTATTGTTTGTTTTAGGAGGTTAATTTCACGCAAAATTAAACAATTAATACTCACTTTTAACATTTTTTATAATTTAATCGCAACTTCTCCTATTTATTTCTTAACAGTTGATTTGTTTATAAATAAGCATACACTATATCAACTACTTTGGGATTTGCCTAAAAAATGCAAATTTGTATGGCACGAAAATTGATAGTTCCAGCAAAGGGCGAAAATTGCTTCAAAAAACAGTTATTGCTTAATTTTTTAACAAAAAAAAATATAAACCAAAAACAAGAAAAATGAAAAAACTTAGTTTCCTATTTGCAATCATCTTGATGGCTTCGATGCCGTTTTTCACTTCATGTGGCACCGATGGTGAAACCACTGATGTAAAGCCAACAATCAATTTTACAGGTGGCACTGGATTTACGTCAAGTGATGTTACCCTAAAAGCAGGCGATTTGATTAAAGTGGGCATTAGCGCATTTTCGAACACCAGCAGCAAAACAAAGCTCAAAACCTTTAAGGTGGTCAGGACTTTCAACAATGATGCTTTCGTTGCCCTTGATTCAACATTAAACAGTACAGATGCGTTCAACATTACCCTCGAATCTTATGCTTATCCCGCAGCAGGTGTCGAAAAATGGTCTTTCACTATTACTGACAAAGATGGTGCTTTCTCCGAAATCTCCTTTAATGTTACAACCACAGCAGGTGGTCCGATAAAATCATATAGCCAGAAAATCCTTGGATCATACGACAACTCAGCTTACGGCAGTTCGTTTGCATCGGCAGATGGCACGGTTTATAGCCTTGCGGATGCCAAAGCAAACGCAGCAAAAATTGATTGGATGTATTATTATGGTGCGACAGCTTTTGCTACTTTGTCATCGCCAAGCGATGCTTCGGCAGCAAGCGTGTTTTCGAGCGGTAACGGCCCTGCAAACTGGAGCGTTCGCAACGACACCAAACTTGGAAAGGTTACTATGCCTACAGGAATGACCTGGGATGCAATTACAACCGATACTGAAATCGTTGCCTTGGCTGCCGATGTTACCGATTCGAAAGTAACGGCCTTATCAGTTGGTCAATTTGTTGCTTTTAAAACAGTTACCGGCAAATCAGGCCTCATCAAAGTTGAAACTATTACAGGAACTGGTGCAGGCACGATAACCTATTCGGTTAAAGTTCAGGAATAAGTATATTCGCCTTTAAGTATCAAAAATAAGAGATGCCCCACAGCATCTCTTATTTTTTTATTTTTGCAGCCGCAAACTTTGCCCGCAATTTTAAATTTTGCATAACTCCGGTAATTATTTGTTGAGCTAAACCAGATTACCCCAAAAAAATATGTTTACTACCTTTCGGAAACTCCATTTTTCAGGAAACCCACAAATAGTCTTACTTCTTCGCTTGATCCTTGTTATGGTTTTGATGCTATCAACAAGGCTTTTGCTCTACTTTTTGCACCCTGCCTTGTTCCCCGGAATTACAACTTCAAAACTCTTATACTATGCATTTGTTGGCCTGCGCTACGACATGGTGGCAGTACTTTATGCCAATATCCTTTATATTTCACTTTTAGTTTTACCTTTTCGTTACCGGAGAAAAAGAACATTTAGTATTGTTTCCGACACAATTTTCTACATTTCAAATATTATCCTGCTTGTCCCCAATCTTGCCGATTCGGCCTATTATCCTTTTTCGCTAAAGCGGATGACAATTGATATTTTCAGGTACATAAGCACTGGCGACGACACAGCCAATATGATGCCACAGTTTATCCGCGACTATTGGTATGTATTCTTGTTTTGGATGCTTGCCATTACCCTATTGGTTATTATTGCAAAACGGATCCGCATTTCATCTAGGTATGTGATGCAAAAACAACTTCATTATTACCTTTCACAAACACTTTCGATGGTAGTGTTTTTGGCATTTTTTGTACTTGGTGCGCGTGGAGGGATACAATTGAAACCTGTCGGTATTTTGAGCGCATCGCAATACGCACCTTCTCAAGAAACTGCTGTTGTTTTAAATTCGGCTTTTACGCTTATGCGTTCCTCTGGCCAACAGGGTATTGTGAAGCTTGATTTTTATAAGGACACTGACGAAATGACCCGCATTTTTGATGTCAGGAAAAACTATACTGCTTCCGACAGCCTTGGCAATCTGCTTCCGATGCAGAAAAAGAATATATTTATTATTATACTCGAAAGTTTTTCTGCGGAACATATTGGAGCACTTACCCACCAGAAAGGAAACCCAAACAGCGATTTCACGCCTTTTCTTGATAGTTTGGCCGAAAAAAGCCTTGTTTATGAAGGTTTTGCCAATGGCAAGCGAAGCATCGAAGGCATTCCTGCCATTTTAGCCTCACTGCCAACATGGATGCCCGAAGAATTTATCACATCGCAATATGCTTCTAATAAATTCAATAGCCTTGCGAACTTGCTGAAAACCGAAGGTTACAACACATCATTCTTCCATGGAGGAAAAAATGGGACTATGGGCTTCGATGCTTTTTGCAGTTCGGCAGGCTTTGATTCCTATTATGGAAAAAATGAATATCCTAACCCCGCCGATTTTGATGGAAGTTGGGGAATATCCGATGAACCTTATCTTCAATATATTGCAAGCACTTTAAACCAAATAAAGCAGCCATTTATTGGTGCAGTATTCACGCTTTCGTCGCACCATCCTTACAAAGTTCCCGAAAAGTATAAAAACAAGTTCCGTAAAGGCAAGCTGGAAATCCAGGAAACGATTATGTACACGGATTATGCTTTGAAAAAGTTTTTTGAAAAAGCGTCAACCATGCCTTGGTTCCAGAACACTATTTTTGTGATTACAGCCGATCATACTTCCGAAGCTTTGCAGTCTTATTATCAAAACCGCGTTGGACAATATGCCATACCCATCTTTTTTTATGTGCCGCAAAACGGGGCTTCTGGACACCAAGACGAAATTGCACAGCAAACCGACATTATGCCAACTTTGCTGGATATGCTTCACTTCCCTAAACCTTTCGTGGCTTTTGGAGGTTCATTGCTCAGAAACAACGAACCGCGCTTCAACCTCAGTTTCCTTAACGGGAATTACCAGCTGATACAGGATGGCTATGCATGGCAAACAGATCACAGCATTTCGGACGCATTTTACAATTTCAAAAGCGATAGCTTGCTGATAAACAATCTTTATCCGGCCCAACAAAACGTAGCCAAAGAAAGGGACAAACTATTAAAATCGGTTCTTCAGCAATACAACAACAGGATGATCGAAAACAAATTATCGGAATATTGATTTATGACTGACGGAAAAAAGCATATAGTATTTATTGTAAACCCCAAAGCTGGCATAACTCCCAAAAGCAAGGTGATTATTGAGTTATTGGCAGGAAACCTAATTCCTTCGTCGAGGTTTATTCCGGAAGTAATTTTCACTGAAAGGGTAGGTCACGCGACAGAAATTGCTCAAGCCGCAGTTGGCCGGGGTGCCGATATAATTGTTGCTTCAGGTGGAGATGGAACAGTAAACGAAGTTGCCTGTGCTTTGGTAAACACGGGTATTCCAATGGGGATTTTGCCTGCCGGTTCAGGAAACGGACTTGCCCGTTGCCTTGGAATATCAATGAGTTACGCGCTTGCTTTGCGAACCATTATCCGTGGAAACACAAAATTAATGGATGTGGCAACCGTGAACGACATGCTTTACACAAGCATTGCGGGGATAGGTTTCGATGCCCATGTTGCACAAAAATTCGCCGATTCGTCAATTCGCGGTATGATTTCGTACATGCAGATTGTACTGAACGAATTCAGTGCCTATAAACCTGTTACTTATAACCTTACCATTGATGGGATGAGCATCGAAAAACAGGCTTTGATGGTAATTTTCGCCAACAGCAACCAGTTTGGATTCAATACCCGAATTGCTCCGGAGGCCAAGGTCGATGATGGATTATTGGATATTTGCGTGATAAAAAAAATGCCTGTATCGCAATTGCTTAACGTCAGCTACAATCTTTTGATGGGAACCCCCGGCAAAACTGCTTACGCCGAATATTACAAGGGAAAAAACATAGCCATCGAAAATATAACAAACCCCTTAATGAATATTGATGGAGAACCTAAAATCGTTGAGTCGCCAATAAATATACGCATTAAGCCTTTGTCGTTGTGCGTTATTGTTCCTTAGGTTCGATTGTTCCATTGTTCAAATGTTCTCTTGTTCAAATGTTCAATGCTTCGCGTTCAATTGCTTCGCGTTCAATCGGCCGCTGAGCTTGTCGAAGTGCGCGTTCAAGGTTCAAAGTACCGTACACTGAACGATAGTTGATGAGCAATAGCTGGAATAATTCGAAGAGCAAGGTTCAATAGCTTCTTGTTAAAGGTTAAATATTATTTGGCACTGCTCAACCCCTAACCCCCAAAACCTCAAAAAAATGCCCAAGAAAATCAAACCTACCGGAATAGTTTACTCAACAAATCCCCACTTTAATTATCTCGTTGAAGATGCCCAAGAGCCAACAACATTACCTGTTCAGCAACAAAACCTTCGCGTTATGCTCGACAGGAAACAGCGTGGCGGCAAGCAAGTTACATTGGTTACAGGTTTTGTCGGAACCCAAAACGACCTCGAAGATTTGGGCAGAATGTTGAAAAGCAAATGTGGGGTTGGCGGTTCGGCAAAAGACAATGAAATAATTATCCAAGGCGATTTTAGGGCAAAAATCATGGAATTGCTAACCAAAGCCGGATACAAAGCCAAATTGGCAGGAGGCTGAGAGGAATATCTGTTTCAACAAAACCCATTATTACATACAAAACCCAATAAGAAATGTTTGAATCATTAGTAAAAACCATCACAACCTGGCTTACCAATCTTGGATTTTCGCATGAAGCAGCCTCGAAAACAGCAGGGATATCCGACTTCTTAATGGTGTTGCTCTTAGGAGCCATCATTTATTATATTTCAAAATATATTATTTTGAGGATAATAAAAAAGATAGCACTTCGCACTGCAAGCACTTGGGACGATGAACTTCTCGAAAAAAAAGTATTCCAACGCATGGCTTTTCTTATCCCTGGAATCCTTGTTTATCAGTCAATTCCGATTACATTAGACGAATTTCCAGGCTTTATTCCAATAATTTTAAAACTTACCAACTTATATATAATTATCATTTTCCAACTAATATTCAATTCTTTCCTGAATGCCGTTTATGCCATTTACCAAAAAAGCGAATTTGCACTTTATCATCCTATCAAAGGATATATTCAAATCGGGAAAATAGTGGTTTATATTATTGTTTTCCTGTTGATTATATCGTTATTATTTAACCAGTCGCCTTTATATATGCTTACCGGTCTTGGTGCTTTTTCGGCTGTGCTTCTGTTGATTTTTAAAGATCCGATACTCGGTTTTGTCGGTGGCATACAACTTTCGGCCAACGATATGGTGCGACAAGGCGATTGGATAAGTATGCCTAAATATGCTGCAGATGGAACTGTGCTCGAAATTTCGCTGACCACCGTTAAAGTCCAGAATTTCGATAATACTATTTCTACACTTCCCACCTATTCTCTTGTTTCCGAATCGTTCCAAAACTATAGGGGAATGAAAGATTCCGGCGTCAGGCGCATGAAACGCTCCTTGAGCATCGATATGTCGAGTGTGAAATTCTGTACCCAGGAAATGTTAGACAAGTTCAGGAAAATCAATATTTTACAAGAATACATCGACCGTACCGAAGCCGAACTCGAAAACTATAACAAGGAAAACGAGATTGATAATTCGGTATTTGTAAATGGAAAACGTCAGACTAATATTGGTGTATTCAGGGCTTATCTTGAGGAGTACCTAGCTAATCATCCTTTAGTTGACAACAGTAGCGATTTGCTTGTCCGCCAACTGCAACCAAACTCTTCAGGTATCCCTATTGAGATTTATGCATTTACTCTGGAAACTGGGTTTATACGTTACGAAAAGGTACAATCCGACATTTTCGATCATATACTTGCCATCGTTCCACAATTCGACCTGCGTGTATTCCAAAGTCCAACTGGAGAAGACTTACGGCAAAGCAATGCTATGTATTTTGAAAGGGGAGATGTTCCGGCTTAAGAAGTCATGGTAATCAGTATTTTGAATTTGTTTTCCTAAAATACTCATACCAACTTACATTCATCAATAACATCAATAAGCCGTAAACCATATCTTCAACGGGAATGGTCCCTATACGTAATCCCAGATTTTGCTTATTGTCATAAAAAACAACTTCTTCGGGGATAAACGAACCGGTTAGCAGACCATTTACAATAAAGAAAGGAATCAGTGTAACGAAATACATCAGGTAAAACCGCCCCATGTAAATGCCTTTGATAACAAAACGGTGGAAAAGCAAAAAGCCTCCTGTCGAAATAAATGTTACCGAAGTATAAAGCCGGCCTAAATTGAGCAGCCCAACGATCAGCAGGAATATGGCTAATATAAGAGTTATCCTTTCAGCATACTTTCCAAAACAATCCTTCTTTATCAAGTAATTCAACGAATGGTAGGTAAATAGGCAAGCATAAGGAATCGCAATAAAAAACAGCCATTCTTCAATGGGTAGGTTGCCGATATAAAACCCTAATAAATACCTCGGATTAAATCCCCAGACAGCCAAACCGGTTTTAAGCATATCCCAAGGGATAAAAACCAACATAGTCAGCATCATGGCTGGAAACAGCAACGTCCATTCTTTATCAAACCTAAGCCTACTATCAAAACTGGCAAAAAAAGGGACACTAATTGCCCCAAGATTTATCAATATGTACAGCCAGTTTTCCATTGGGGGTTGAAGGGTTTATAGGTTGAGTGGTTTGGTTAAATTGCAGATTGTTAAAACAATTACACA
Organism: uncultured Bacteroidales bacterium; assembly: GCA_903878265.1. GTDB lineage: Bacteria > Bacteroidota > Bacteroidia > Bacteroidales > UBA4417 > UBA4417. The sequence continues at coordinate 9,331 of CAIRHD010000534.1, forward strand.
TAACAAATAACTGATAATAAATCACCATTAACGATCAGCCAATACCTTATTTCTTCTTCCCAAATTCTTCCTTATAATATTTCAAAGGAGCTATTAAAAACCCATAATTGTACTCGGCACTAGGATTATGATGTTCGAGATGTGACTTTACCGTTGCCCGAAGATAACGGTTCGAGAAGTTTTTCAAAATGGGTATGCGTTGGTGTACATACACATCGTGAAACATAAAATAGGCAGCACCATAAATCATGATCCCGATTCCGATGCTCAACAAATAACTGTTTGGAGTCATAACCCCAAGGTAAATAAGCAATATGCTGGGGAATGCAAAAATCACAGCAAAAACATCGTTCCACTCAATTTTGCGTCCATCGCGTATATGATGATCCCTGTGGAAAAACCACATAAAACCATGCATCACATATTTATGCGTGAACCAGGCCATAAACTCCATAATAAAGAAAGCTGTTATTATTAGGAGGGTATCAATCAGTGTTTCCATAAAATTTCTCTTTTTCTTTTAGGTTACAAACATTTTCAAACAAACAAATCGGGTAAGCGTTCTTCTATTTTCTCCATAATTATTCTGAACCAGACTGTATAATGATCTGGGGTCGATCTCATATCTTCCATCAATACAGTGGGTTTTACCCATTTATAATCATTAGCTTCTTCTGGATTTATTATCGGAACACCATCAAAGGTTCCAAAGAAAACATGATCGTATTCATACTCTACTAATCCGTTTTCGAAATGGGCTTTATAGACAAAACTAAAGGATTCCATCAACTCCGTGGTAAACCCCATTTCCTCACCGAGCCGGCGTAGAGCTGCTTCAAGGCTTATTTCGCCAGGCCTAGGATGGCTACATGCTGTATTGCTCCATAAACCTGGGGTATGATATTTACTCAACGCACGTTGCTGTAAAAGGATTTCACCTTTAGAATTAAAAACCAGTATTGATAAAGCCCTGTGCAGCTCGCCAAGGCGATGGGCTTCCATTTTTTCCATTTGGCCAACATCATTGTCACTTGTATCAACCAAAATTACATTATCAGTCATTTGTTTTTTTTGAATTGAGTTTTATAATAGTTTGGTTTACAACAGTTTGTTCTTCTTTACTTAAAATGTCCATTGATTTCAGCGACAAGCAAATCCGCTGATAAAGATATACATTCTGATCGTTGGCACTAATGTTGTTTAATATTTTTAAAATAATGGCTTTATCATTTTCGATATTTCCGCTGTAGCCCAAAAAACCTGGAGCATTAACCTGTGTTGCAAGTCTGGCAAACCTGATTTCAACGTCTTGAGGTTTAATCGATGTGGCTTTCTCGAGTTCGCTTTTTCCACGGTTAAAATACTCGAGTTTGTTCCAAACGCCACTAACCGACCCTGCCGAAGCTGCCGAAGTTGCACCACGATAGGCCAATAAAACCGGGTCTTTCGACAAATCAGCCTTAGCCAAAGAGTTGTACAATTTAAAAGCCCCGTCTTTAGTTTTATCCATTTTAAAGAATTGATCCCGTACATTATCTAATGGTTGCGCAACTATAGTTTGAATTCCAACAAGGAAAACAAAAAAAACGCATACATTTTTTAGTAAAGTAATCATATCCTGTTTGTGATGTTTCGAGTATAAGCTACGAACAATAATATATATTTGCGCCAGTTTGACACCCTTACCCGTTCATGTAAAAGCCTCTCGGCCTCAACCTGACAGATTTTTAACAACAATTCATGAAAATAGACATAAGCAACATAAACGCCAAACCTTGCACCATTGGGCAACTTTCTGATTCCTGCAAGCCCATCGGCAAAATCTTTTTCAATGTCTTCTTCAATGCTTGCCTTTGTTGTATCGTCCCATTTATCCATTTCGATGCCGGGAAAATAAGTTCTTCCCAAGCTCTGATAATCAGCTTTCAGATCGCGTAAAAAGTTAATCTTTTGAAAAGCTGAACCCAATCGCATTGCCGAAGGTTTCAATTCGGCATACTGTTGTTCGTCGCCCTCACAAAAAACACGCAGGCACATCAAACCCACCGCTTCGGCCGAACCCAGAATATAGGCTTCGTACTTTTGTTGGTCGTACTCCACCTTTTCCAGATCCATTTCCATGCTTTTGAGAAATAAATCTATAAGCTCATTCTCAATTTTATACTGGTTTGCAACGTATTGAAAATTATTTAAAATCGGGTTCAGACTGATTTTCTCTTCAATTGCAGTATAAGTATCATCTTTAAACCTTTGTAACAGTTTCTTTTTGTCAAAGCCCTCGAATGAATCTACAATTTCATCAGCAAACCGCACAAATCCATAAACCCCATAAATAGGATCGTGAAATCGCTTGCTGAAAAAACGTATCCCCAACGAAAAAGAAGTGCTGTACATCACCGTTGTCATCTTGCTCGACTTACGCGAAATCATGTCAAATAGTTCTTTCATCTCTTAACTTCAATACAGGTAACACAACAAAAAATTTATTAAATGGGTGCTGTCTTTAGCCCTTGATTACTTATCTTGTTCACTTAATCCCTAAACCCCAACACCTAAATCCTTCATAACCAGTTTAGCAGCCATTTCGCCCGAAATAAGTGCAGGAGGAACACCTGGACCTGGTGCTGTAAGTTGCCCTGCAAAATAGAGGTTACTAACTTTCTTGCTTTTCATTTTTGGTTTCAGGAAAGCTGTTTGCATCAAAGTGTTGGCAAGCCCGTAAGCATTACCTTTAAATGCATTGTAATCACTTTCAAAATCAATGTGTGCATAACTCCTTTTAAAAACGATATTCTTACTAATATTCTGACCAGTTAGAAGTTGAAACCGATTTAAAATTATTTGAAAATACTTTTCCCGAATTTCCTCTGTATCTTCCAGCCCTGGTGCAACAGGAATTAAAACAAATAGGTTTTCCATTCCATCCGGTGCAACTGTGTCATCAGTTTTTGAAGTACAGCTAAAATACAAAGAAGGCTTTTCCGGCCACGAAGGGTTTTTATAAATTGCATCCGAATGCTCAGATAAATCTTCGTCAAAAAACAAAGTATGATGCTCAATACCTTCAAGCTTTTTATCGATTCCAAGAAAAAATATCAGAGATGAAGGTGACAAAACCCTTGAATCCCAATACTTTTTGGGGTAAGATCTGTACTTTTCGGGAAGTAAGTTCTGCTCAACATAATGGTAATCGGCCGAAGCTATTACGGATGAAGCTTTATAGTGCTTTCCTTGAGCATTTACAGAAGTGATTTCACCATTTGAAACATCCAAAGAATCAACAGGCGAATTATATACAAACTTAACGCCAAGTGAAGTGGCGAGTTCAACCATGCCTTCGACAACTTTGTACATGCCGCCAACCGGATACCAGGTACCAAGTTTAATATCCCCGTAATTCATTAGGCTGTACATTGCGGGTGTGTTTTTTGCAGTCCCACCCAAAAACAAAATGGGGAATTCAAGCATCTGCCTAAGCCTGGCATTTTTAAAATGATGTTTCAAATGCGAATCGAACGATTGAAACATTTGAAGCCTGAAAACAGAGGCCAAAAGCTCAGGCCGCACAAATTCCAACATCGAAATTCCGGGTTTATAAACAAATTTGCTCATTGCAACCGTATATTTATACTCCGCTTCTTTTAAAAAATCAATAAGTTTATTCCCGGCTCCAACCTCTTCTTTTTCGAACAAATCAACTATTCCGCTGAAGGTTGACGGCATATCAACTACTTGGTTTTTACCAAAATAAAACCGATAAGAAGGGTCAAGGCGTTTCAATTGATAATAATCTGCTGGAACTTTGTTGAATTGGGCGAAATATTTTTCGAAAACATCAGGCATCCAATACCAACTCGGTCCCATATCGAACGTAAAGCCATTTCCCGAAAATTTTCTGGCACGGCCGCCAGGTGTTTGATTTTTCTCCAGTACAGTAACATCAAATCCGCCCTTAGCCAATACTGCTGCTGCTGTAAGGCCCGAAAACCCTGCCCCGATTACAATAACCTTCTTGCTTTTCATCTAAATAAAAATAGTGTACTTAAATAACACGAATCAACATGTTTTGTTTAACCAAATAGACCAATTACTTAAACATTTTTATTCTTTGGAATTTTGGCGATCCGATTAAATTCAATTTTAGAATTTGTTTGAGTATAAATTAAATGAATTTTCTCCCAACTTCAATAAATCAAATCAATTTGAGGTTTCCACTTTGGATTCTAATACAAATCGCATCTATGGGCTACAGTCTGGTTTGGTAAATGCCATTAGACAAAAGCTTCTCCAAATTCAATTTTTCAAATCCATCCATAAAGTCGATCGTGTTTAATGACCTATACTTATGGCGTATCTGAACAAATATAAGACAATTCAAAATGCAAAAAACTATTCGCTAATTCAATATAACATCCTGTTTATCTTTCAATTAATTCATTCAGTTTTATATTTGAATTGCCATCAAAAAGGCTATCTTTGCAGCCAAAATAAATTTATTTGTTCATTAATCGGAACACAGTTTGATAATCGTATAAAAAAAACAATCAAAAGTTTTTTATTTGATGTTAAAGTAGTACTTTTGCAGCCCGAAAAAAATGAAAACCAAGCAATTCTAAACGTTACACCGATATGTATTTAACGCCTGAAATCAAAAAAGACTTATTTAAAGATAACGGACAATCCGATGCAGACACAGGATCAGCGGAAGGCCAAGTAGCACTCTTCACATTCCGTATCAAACATCTTACCGAACATCTGAAAATCAACAAAAAAGATCTGGCTACTCAACGGTCGCTGGTTCGTTTAGTTGGTAAACGCCGCAAAATGCTCGATTACCTGAAAAAGAAAGAAATTGACCGCTATCGTGCTATTATTGCCAAGCTTGGGCTTCGTAAGTAATAGCAAGTCTGATATTTTAATAAGGAAAGGCAATCTTCAAATTGCCTTTTTTTGTATTGATACAAATTAATACAAAGGATGAAAATGAGCAGTACGATTGTTTTTTAGAAACTAGTCGCATAACTTGTGAATACGCAGCCAAATAGCTTCAAAATACTGAAATATAACAAAATACAATTGCGAGAGCATGTTGGCAAGTATAACATAACAGGTTGTTCCGTGGTGCTCTAAGCATCCTGTTATCAAAACAAAATTAAAGCACTTTATGTTACACAATTGAAATAAAAGAGGTAAAATTATGGAAGGAATTGTTAAAACCTTCGACATTGGCGACGGTCGCTCTATTTCGATAGAGACTGGCAAACTTGCCAAACAAGCTGATGGGGCTTGTGTTGTAAAAATGGGAAATACCATGCTGCTTGCTACTGTAGTGGCAGCAAAAGATGCCAAGGAAAATGTGGATTTTATGCCACTTTCTGTTGAGTATCGTGAAAAATATGCTGCTTCCGGAAGATTTCCCGGCGGTTTCTTCAAAAGGGAAGCCCGGCCTACTGACAGCGAAATACTAACATCGCGTTTGATTGACCGCGCTTTGCGCCCACTCTTCCCCGACAACTATCATGCGGAAGTACAAGTAATCGTTACACTAATTTCATCCGATGATGAAATCCTGCCCGATGCGTTGGCTTGTCTGGCCGCATCTTGTGCCCTCACGGTTTCCGATATTCCATTCAACGGCCCTGTATCCGAAATCCGAGTGGCCCAAATTGGTGGCAAATTAATGGTTAACCCCGACCGCAGCCTTATGGCTACTGCCGACATCGATATTATTGTAGCTGCTACCGCAGATAATATAATGATGGTGGAAGGCGAAATGAAAGAAGTTTCAGAAGATGCCATGGTAAAAGCTATAGTTTTTGCACATGAGCACATTAAATTGGCATGTCAGGCTCAAACCGAACTAGCAGCTTTAGTTGAAAAATCGAGCCCAAAACGCGAATACTGCCATGAAAAAAACAATGAAGAACTCAGAACAGCAATAAGCTCATTTTGCTATGATAAAATCTATGCAGTTGCCATGTCAAGTTCTTCCAAAAAAGATCGTACCGAGGCATTTGCAGCTATAAAACAAGAATTTAAAGATACCCTCGAAGCCGAGTTTGCTTCTGATAATGGACCTCTGATTGGCCGCTACTATCACGAAGTTGAGAAAAAAGCTATGCGCGCCATGATCCTTAACGACAAACAAAGGCTTGACGGACGTAAACTGGATGAAATACGTCCGATTTGGAGCGAAATCGATTACTTGCCAACTGCACACGGTTCTGCAATTTTCACTCGTGGCGAAACTCAATCCCTTACCACCGTAACTTTAGGTACAAAACTTAACGAACAGGATATTGATGGCGTTGTGATCCAGGAAAAACAAAACTTCTTGTTGCACTATAACTTTCCTCCATTTTCAACAGGTGAAGTTAAAAGAATAATGGGAGTTGGACGCCGCGAAATCGGCCATGGCAACCTTGCATTGCGTGCCCTTAAAGCCATGATGCCCGAAAAAGATGTTAATCCTTATACAGTAAGGGTTGTAAGCGATAT
>CAIRHD010000535.1 GCA_903878265.1 uncultured Bacteroidales bacterium
ATCCTATAGCCGTTTGGCGAACCGCGAAATGCGCCGTTGTTTCCGTTTACGGTTTGCATCCCATTGGCAAATGCCGGCAAAATATAGCCTTGATCGCCCGAAGGTATCACAAAGTGGGGCATATCAATACCACTTTTGGTTTTTACATAATTCGAATTGAGTACTATTTGGCTAACGTAATCGGTTGTACCATAAGCGGCATGGGAATAACTGTGGTTAAACACATTCCAACCTGCATTGTACATAGTTGTGAGCTGCGCCCATGTTACATACGCCGGAGTGTTGATATGCAGATCGTTACCGGCTGAATTAACCGAATACCAAGATAATCCTACCGAAAAAGGAATCGCATTCCCACAACCATCGCTGTAAAAACAGCCTGGATAAACAGTGTTGTTTCCCGCTACCAAACCTCCTTTTAAAAATGGAAATGCAACGGTATAAGCATCTATAAGCCCATCATCAAGTGTAAAACTGTAAGCAAAATCCTTGTTGTACCTCAAGGCTGATTTTTGTACAATAACATTGGTCGGTGGCTGTTCAAACAAAACTGTTAGCGTAACTGTGTTTGGGGTGGTAGCATTTACCTGAAAATTAACAGGTTCGGTTTGTTTGGTAAGCCCTGCATTATCGGTAAGTTTAGCAAGGATAGTATGTTCGCCCACAGCCGCGTTTGAGATAAGATATTGATATGGGGCGATATTATCGGAACCAACAAGAATATTGTCAGCGTAAAAATCAACGTGGTCAACGCTGGGGCCGCCTGGAGCCGAAGGAATAACTAGAGCAACCAATTCGCCGGCACCTCCATTGCCATTATGCGAATTGTCGGTTTTTGTGCCGCCAAACCATACAAATGGTGTTGTTCCGCCGGTGAAACGGATTTGCTGGATTCCCAAATCCAGATTTCCTGCGCTCAGGCTGTAAGGAAGTTCTATCAGCGAAAGCTGGCTGAAATTGATGGTAGGATCAAAGGCTGACAAAGGAATCGAAATGGTTTTCCACTCATTTCCCAAACCACCGACAGCCTCAATATAGGATGCCAGGCAAACAGGTACAAGCGAACTGCTTTGTGGCCTGATCTGAATTTTATTCCAGTTGGTATTGCCTAAAATGTCCTTTATAGTAATTTCCAAGGTAGTGTTGCCGCCAGCAATTACATTTTGAAGTGGCGAATAAAGTCCGGTAGAACTGTACCCAAGTTTGAGCTTGCGGTATCCGGTTTGGGAGTTTGTAATATGCAGCCAAGCAGGATCGGGGTTCGAAAAACCGCTCACCTCGGCAGCGGCCAAAACATCGGTTGGGCTATTGTAAATGCTTCCTTCCAAGGGACTTGTTACTGCAATATTCAATTGGCTTACAGGTTGTGGCATTATATTTATGTTCACAGGTGTGGAAGTAATTGAAGTGCCATCAACAAACTTTGCTATTGCCGAAAGGCCAAAAGACCCCGTTGCACCCGGTGTATAAGTTATACTGTAAGGCATGTTAACGCACGAGCCTACCAACTGGCTGCCCGAATAAAACTCCACATGGTCAACAGCTACGCTCCCGACAGTTGGGGTTACAAGCTGCGCCACCAATTCGCCGCTTCCACCATTCCCGTTATGGATATTGTTGGTATGTTCGGGACCAAACCAAACGAAAGGCGCAGTGCCTCCGGTGAAAGCTACCCTACTTATCCCAATATCAAATGAGCCTGCGCTGGAACTATATGGAAGCTCGAACAACGAAATTTGTGCTAAATTAATTGTAGAGCTAAATGCCGAAAGTGGAATGGAAATTGTTTTCCAGGAAGTGCCAACCCCGCCAGCAGCAGTTACATAAGGAGCTAACAGCACAGGAGTTGTGGTATTGCCTTGAGGCCGAACCGATAATTTGCTCCAATCGACAGCACTACCGAAATTGCACAAAGTTATCTCCATAGTGGTATTGCCACTACTAATAATATCGTACATTGGGCTATACATATTCACGGCATTGTAGCCTAACTTCAGCTTGCGGTAACCGGTCAATGAATTGGAAATGTGCAGGTAAGTCGGGTTTGTAATTTCTGCCACAAGCCCAAAAGTTGTTCCTGAAATATATGTGGATCCCGCTGTGGGCGATGTCAAGGCAATGGATTGGGCCGAAACGGATTTGGCAAAGTTAAAAGAAATAAAAAGTAAGATAGATGCTGCAAGTAAGTGTTTGATTTTCATAGATGCTGGTTGTTAAATTTGATGTAAGGAGTATTAATCTATTTTTTAATTGTAATGCTGAAAAAATCAAAGCTACTAAAGAACTGCATTTTGTTGATCCACAATAATTTCTGGCTTTGGATACTTGTTTTTGTTTAAGCTGAAAACGCCCTCAAGCTATCAATAATTCAATTAAATTATTTTGAACACAGATTACCGATTGCATTTGGGAAGTACTTAAAAAATTGGAATTAATTGAAGTTGAAAAATAAGAGTTGCACATTTCTTTTTACATGTAATAATAAAGAAGGTAAGTGCTTGTTTATCACGCTGCAAAGATATATTAAAAAAACTGGTTTTGATTAGAATCGATGAAAATTATTTTACGTTTTCAAGCAGGATTGAATAGATAGGCTGTTAGGCAACGGAAACCGCCAACCCCTAAACCCTCAATAATATATATCCGAAATTTCCAATGAAGCGTTTTTCATCGCTTCGCTTTTGGATTTGATTTTGTTGAAAAACTCTTTAACAATTCGGTCGTGAAAGAAGTAATAGAGCCGCCGGCCCCTGAGCTTGGAAGAGCATTTGTACCTTGTAAACTGGGTTATTTCGGTGAACCCTTCGGTAGTTGGTTTAAGCGAGAATCTTTGTGTGCCTTTGGTATCTCCATGCTCCACATAACAATATTCCACAACCTTGCTTTCAGGGTCCATTTTTGTAACTTCGAGGGCAACAGCGAGATTTTTAATACCACTTAGCACCCGGAGGTTGAAAAACAAAACCTGCCCTTCTTCAAGTCCAGCGAAGGATTCGTTGTTATAAAGGATATTGTTGTATTTCTTTGAATAAAGCATGCCAAAGGTAACAATCCGCCCATCAAATTCGGAGCTACGCGATTGATGTGTAAGGTTGTCCCAAACCACATTGATATTTTGTTGGATAAGTTGCGATTTTTTAAAGGTGCGGTAGTTGTTGGAATCCAAAGTGTTATAGCACACTGTATGTATTTCATCAAACGTTTTTAACCCAAATTGCTTTTGCCCCGAAATGAGTTTTCGGACTTTTTTGAATGAAATACGGTGGTAATCAACCGAGTCGATTGATATCGGTTCGTAAACAGCCGATATGCCCGAAAGCCAATGGAATATGATTGTCGATAAAAGGAGTATCCTTAAAAGTTGCCTTGCCATCCGTGCGTTTAAGTGAGCTATTGTTATACTTACGCCCTACCGCAGCATTTTGCAATTTTGGCTAAACAATAAAAATGAGTTGAAGCTCTTGTTTTGAAAGAACAAATATAGGAAAGGGAAACTGAATAGCAAAAAAAAGAATTAAAATTCCACTTTTCAAATACATGTAATTGGATATTTATAACTAACGCAACAATTTCTAAAAAACACCTACTGCACTCATCGAATTTGGGTAAAATGTATTTCCCGCTTTACTTAGATTGTGAAGATATATGAATAAAAACATAAATTTGTTTGTACTGTTTTGATAATTAGATGAATAAAAATGTGATGAAATCAAAACACCGAACGAAATTCTTTTGTCTATTCGCCTCAATCAAGGCTAATTTTATATAGTTTTGCAGTTGAAGGACGGCGCAAATAAAACGGATTTATTAATGTTTTGAACACGCCATTTGTTTGTTCAATAGTAATAATAGTCTAAAATCATTTTTACGGATCGCTCTATTCACACTATGTTTACGGGTTGGAAGCATTTGTTAAAACACTTGTCGATTGCGATTGCATTGGCAACGAACTCATTGATTGTTTTTGCACAAAAAACTGATAATCAAGACCCTATTTATGGCTTCGACCCATTGCTGTATAATGGATCCACCTATAGCTTTTTCCCAAGACCAGGTACAGGCGGTTCTCAGTATTTGGTCAATGAGTTTGATTCGAATGGAGCCATCACTTTGCGTGGGGTAACATTTACCGGACTTGTTTTAAATTATGATATTTTCAACCAGCAGCTTGTGCTTAAATACATCAATCCGACCGGCGCAAAAAGTTTGATGGCCATTTCTGCAGCATGGCTTGAGAAGTTTGAACTCGGTGGTTGCCATTTTGAAACTTTCGCCAAGGCCGACACAATCAAGAGTATTTTTCAAGTTCTTGGTAATGGGCGCGACAAAATACTCTTCTCTTTTGGCAAGGAGCTTTTACTCGACAGTTTTAAATCCAACAGCAACCACTATTTTTCGGAAACACGAAAAGGAATGTTCATCCTAACCCATGGGGGAATAACCGGGTTTAAAAACAACCACGGTTTTATTGCCGGGTTTAGTACTTCAAAGCACGATTCGATAAAAAAATACCTTCGTAAAAATAACATCAAGGTTAAAAAAGCAAGCAATTGGCAAATGACTGAATTGATAAACTATTGCAACACACTCAATTGATGTTGAACAGGCTATATTTTGTATTCATATTCTTTCTGGTTTCGATTGGCACCAATGCCCAGCAACCCCAGGCTGTTTTGGCCTGCCATGTTAAGGATATGCCATTTGGCGAGTTCTGCAAGTTAATTGCCAAGCAAACTTCAGTGAAAGTTTTTTATCAGGAAAAATGGGTCAAGGACATTAAAATCACTTTAAATTCAGATTCAATAACTGCATTTGATGCCATCGCCCTTTCGTTAGAAGGCACAAAACTGCAAGTATCTGCCTGGCATGGCAACCTGGTAATACTCGTTGATGAAAAACTTCTTACCGTTTTACCTTCGTATCTTGGTGCCAAACCGAATGGAATTACTGCTGATTCGGTTGCCAAAGCTGTTACCGTTAGCGAAGAAAAGTATATTACCGGACGAAAAGCCGATGTTGTGCAAATTTTGCAGGTTGGACGGAAAAATGCCATGATTCCTGGCACAAAAGCCAAAATAATGGGCCGCATATTAGACGAAGAAACCGGCGAACCCATTTTTTCAGCCATCATTTTTATAGCAGAAACCAAAACCGGAGCAGTGTCCGACATTAATGGATTCGTTTCGTTTACACTGCAGCCTGGAAACTATAATGCCAACTTTGAATATCTCGGATACGGCAAACAAAAATATCAAATGGTAGTGCTGTCGGATGGTGAATTTACGGTGAAGATGAAAAAGACCATGATCCAGATGAAGGAAGTTGTAGTTTATGGCGACCGGCAGATGGCATTTAGGGCAAAAGATGCAGGATTGGTTAAGATGTCGATAAAATCGATAAAGGAACTGCCAATGATGATGGGCGAACGCGATATTTTAAAAGTATCGGCAACATTACCTGGTATTGTCAGTGTTGGCGAAGGTTCGGCCGGATTGAATGTTCGTGGTGGCGGTTCCGACCAAAACGCATTTTACCTCAACAAAATACCCATTTACAATACTTCGCACTTATTCGGGTTTTTCCCCGCCTTCAATTCGGATATCATAAAAGACTTCTCCATTTATAAAGGCCATATCCCGGCTCAATATGGAGGCCATCTTTCGTCGGTTTTCAACATTATCACACGGCAGGGAAACCGCAAGAATTTCACGGCCCGCGGTGGCATAAGTCCAATTACCTGTAACTTGGTAGTTGAAAGCCCGCTCAAAAAAGAAAGCAGTTCAATTATGCTCAGTGCCAGGTCGTCATATTCCGACTGGATACTCAGAAAAGTAAAGGATCCCGATATTCAAAACAGTAGCGCAGCTTTCAACGATTTTTCCGCTGGTTTGAATTTCGATATCGGGAAATCTCAGCTTTCCGTACTTGCTTATCATAGTTTCGACAAATTCAGGCTGGCAGAACTTAGCAGCTATAATTATTCCAACAATGGTGCTTCACTATCTCTAAACCACAATTTCAGCAACTCGCTTCGAGGTGAATTTTCATTGATAGGTTCGCAATACGATTTCTCCACTATCGACAAACAACAGGAGTCGAATGCCTACCAACATGCCTACAAAATGGAGCATTATGAATTCAAAAGCGACTTCAGGCAAGTGCTTGACGAAAAGAATTCGCTCGAATATGGCATTGGCGTTATCCTGTATAAACTCAACAGGGGCGATGTATTACCTTACGGAGACAA
>CAIRHD010000536.1 GCA_903878265.1 uncultured Bacteroidales bacterium
CTCTACATCTGCATCTAAATCAAAGGTTGCTTCAGATACATACGCAACCTCAGTACTTGTTACATTTGCCAATACAGGAAATGTCATACTTTTAAACAGAGAATGGTCTAGGTTGTATAATTTTAACTCCCCAGTCGAAACATCTACCCATTGATATTTCATTCCCGAATTGGATAATTTTACTATTGAAGTTTCCCACTTTCCATTTGGATAAGAATGCTCAAGGGCAATTTGCGCAAACAAATTACTAGTCAACAATACGAATGCAACTAAATAGATATTTTTTTTCATTGTTATTTATTTTTTGATGTTGCTTACTCTATATGGTTTTCAGCTTCCCCATTTTTATTATGATTAGTCAAAGATAATTTCTTGCAGTAAAGTTCCTCTGTTGCCCAAACATTACCAATGACGTTTCGCGGCTAGGCGAGGTGGATTTTTTGTGGGCCAAGTGCGGCAGGAAAATCCAACTTGATAAACCGCTGTTATGGCACGTTAGTATTTCTTGATAAATTCTTCAAAATCGATTATTAGTGTATCGTTTTTTATTAGAAAACATTTCTTTGAACCAGAAGGTGGATATTCAATTAATGCATTTTGCTTTCTCTCATATGGAGCAAGAAAGTCATTGACGAAGCCGCTACAATTGGGTAATCCTTCTTTTTTCCATGCTTTTCTTTCTTTTTGTATAGTACTTCTGTCTTTCCCCTTTTTGATTTTTCTATACCCTTCAACCCATTGACCACGAGATGGGAGATAAACCTCCCCCAAGTCTAATCGCTGATTTTTGTTTTCAATTTTGACATTCTTTATTGTTAGGGTAGCATAGTTAATGAAGCTAAATGTGAGATTAACTTGTTCTGAATTATTTAGTCTTATTATAAAGCTTCCATCGCTATTGGTTTGAGTTGTATCTGGTGAAACAAGGTTAAATTTTTGTCTATTGAAGGGAATCGTATCTGCATTGATTTCAACAAATGATAGAATTTCTTTTGTATGATAATCTCTCAATCGGCCAGTTATTATTGTTTGTCCGAAACCTCCATTAGTAAGGAGAATTAGTAGTAACAATTGTATTATTCTATGCATAATTCAAAGTGGGTCATAATGTGCCATAACGGCTATGGATACCGGTTTGGCGCTTGGCGCAGTGGCGGATTTCGGAGCACTAAACTGTCAATACACAACAAAAGTTGATTCGAGGTAGAATATTCAATTAACCACGTCACCCGCCATTGTGCCAAACGCCTGTTATGCATCGTTTTTATTTTTTTTGATTCACATTTGTCTAAGCAAGATTTAACCGAAGATGTTCAATCACAATTTTCTCCAGATTTTCTATTGAAAGATTGTCTAAGTCACCGCTTGGTGAGTATGGCAAATCATTGTCAATGGGCGGATTTTCTAAAGAGACATTAAATTTGTCCTTTTTTGTTCCATAAGTCGAAATATAGACTAAGTATTGTCGAGTCTTATTAGTTAATCCAATTGCGTTATAGTCACCTACCCAATAATCTTGAACAAGTATGTCAGTTTGACCAAATTTAGTCTGTAAATAGTCAACGATTTCGATTATGGTTTTGTCTTTATTGTTCACTGTTTTTCGCTGTCTTAAAATGATGCATAACTAACCAGTTGTGTTTATTTCGGTATTATCTACAATTGCTATGATCCATTTCCATTTGATAAACAGGCGATTACGATATTTTGTTTCCATACATCCTAATTATAAATTAAACAACAACAAACGGGTACAAACGGATGCAAACGGATAATAGATGTGGGTTTCGAAACATGTTTTGAAAAGCAAGCCAAAGGTATTTATTAAAATTCCTTTCCCAACAAATTGATGTAAATAAATCCGGTATAATTAGGGTCTGCTGATAAACTCGGAGACTCAGATTAGGTTGAACCTTGTGAGGACCCCGTAATTGAAAGCGTGGGCGCGATGTGTGTTGGAAATTGCCATCACGGTCGATGAAGGCAGCAGTAGCCCTTTTGCTGAAAAACCCGCTCCCATCCCAAACCACTGGCATAAGAGTGCTGCCCCGGCCAATTTGACCAGGTTCAGCACCAAAATTATGCTGGCAATCCACGATTCGCTTGTTCCTTTGAGCCTGGCTTTGATGCGGTTTAGCCCATAACCTGTTTTGGCTTGCCCAAACTTGCCCTCGATTGGATTTCTTTCTCCCGGTCTTAGGTGAATTGACACTGCCGAAGGTCTGCCAAGAGGTTTTGCCAAGAGCGCTATCCCTTTTTCTTTCAACGCCGCCCGGTTGGCCCGC
>CAIRHD010000537.1 GCA_903878265.1 uncultured Bacteroidales bacterium
TAAATTCACACCCGTTTTCACAGTCTTTTTAAAAGTCATATACCATGACGACAGGTTTGCATTGCTTCCTATAACTTTTATTTTCAATGGTTTGGAACGAAAAAGATTTGCTGCCGGGATTCGTAAAATCATATAGCCGTGGTGATCGCCATGTTGATCAACCATAATGGAATTAAACTGCAATACTGAGCCTTTGCTGCCTGTAACTTCCCATTTTAGACGGGCATCGGTATAAAATGAGAATTGCTCATCGCCATTAACAGTCAAATCCATTCTTGCCCTACCAGGACCTGAACCAAGTGCGGCAATCCAAACAAATGTGGCATATTTTTCCTTAATGGTTGGCGGAACAGATTCGGTTTCCCATTCCATAAAATCTTTGCCGGAGGTTGCCCGCAACAGCATGCTTTCGCGCTGCCCCGGTATGCAGGAAGTATATTCAAAATCCAGTCCCGAAATTTTGCTTGCATAACCGTTTATCAGGTGATCGTCGGGAGAAAAAAATGATTGTCCGAACAGGGAAGTGCATGATAGAAAGAGGATTGCAAATAGGAAAGTGAATTTATTTTTCATTGGGTTAGTGTGTTTCGATTGGTTAAGAAATATTTCATTCTACTTTACAAAAGCCATTACCAGAATTGCCTCTGAACCAGATAGGTTGCTGATCCTGTAACTTTTGGCTGCGGCAGGAACCACAAAAGTTTCGGCATAAGCAAAGCGCTGCCTTATACCATTCTTAGTATATAACTCTATTCTGCTACCTTCCACAAGGCTAAGGACGTGGCATTTATTAAGGGTTTCAATTTCAATTTCACCTGTAAAATGATACCTGTACACATCGTACAAATGGTTCTCATGCGTTGGCAAATGGTACAAAACCCAGTGGTTGCCTTCGTCTATTTTTACAGGTTTTGAGATCAGGTTTCGAGTTACATAATCTCCTTTTCTGTCGAAATAAAGGTTATCCATACCCCGGTTAATATTGATCGGTCGCGGTTTGCCGTCCAGATCAAGTCGCAACCAATCGTACATTTTAAAAGTAAAAATATAAGGTGTGGAACTTATTTCGAGCACAAGGTTGTTGGTTCCCGATCCATGGATGGTACCAGGTGGGATAAGGAACAAATCGTGTTTGGAAGCTTTATGTTTCAGCACAAATTTTTCGATTTCGACAGGTTCTGAATCCCTGAAACTTTTTTCCAATGCTGACCTGAATATTTTTGGTTCGATATCATCTTGAAAACCCAGGTAAACATCAGCATTATCTTTAGTATCAAGAATATAATATGTTTCTTCCTGGGTGAATTTTTCGCCAAAATGCTTATTCATATACTCCAACCTAGGATGGCATTGAATGGAAAGGTTTCCACCATCGAAAGTGTCTAAAAAATCAAACCTGATTGGGAATTCGTTTCCAAATTGTTCGTAGCAATCGCCAAGAACCGATTTTCCTTCGAGGAACATCAGGCAATCGAATGAAAATTCCAGTAATTTTCCTGAACTTTCAAGAAGTAGCCCATTTTCCGGCACAATCAATTCAAACGACCAGGCATAATTAGGCACATTTTTATTTAATCCGGCAATGTGTTCCTTAATCCAATTCCCACCCCAAGCTCCAGGCTCGAACCACGGCCGGACCCGAAACACATTTTCTGCCATGATTTTGATTGTGTTCCTGAACACATTTCCATCAAGCCAAACAGGTTCTTCCGGTCGCTGGGCATCAATAAAAATATCAATTTGTGGTAAAATGTCTTGTTTGTGTTTATTCAATACAACCCAATCAACAAAATAGAACCTTTTATACATTGATTTTGGGTCATTTGCATGTGCTGCCCCAAGATTGGCAATACTTCCGGCACGCGACCTGAACTGGATTTCATTTTTAGGCACATCCAGATAAATCAAAGTGCCTTGCAAACCCAGAAGTGAAGCCCCGCAACCATAAACAATTTTCAATTTTTTGTTGAGAACAGGCTTGGTTTCCGCCAATTTTTCGGCATTAAAAAAATCCAGAAGAGAGAGTGTTGTGCGTTTGCCAAAAATCGGATCATCGCCACCAAGAAAAGGAGCAATAAGCTCTTCAATATCAGATGCTTCTTTGTATGATTTACCTAAATCAATCCATTCTGCATCAATACCTTGCTTGGTTAATTCTGCATCTAGCTTTTCCCTGAAATCTTCAAAAAAAACACCAATAAACCCATCAATAACCAAAATTTTACTTGAAACAAATTTTTGGGCAAGGCTCTCAAAACCGACAAACAACAGATTTTCTGGCAAATGGAAGGCTGGATAAATATCATAACATCCTCCTTTTTGTGTAGTGGAGGAAAGCATCAGGTATTGCTCCGATTTTCGCCAATGGGTGTTTGTTGTCATTAAAATTTGTTTTTCGAAGACTTGTTAGATATCAGAAAGCTAACATTATCAGCAATTTCTTATCAGCTTCTTTTTGCAGCAAACACAGAAATTGCCAACAAATAAACAGCACTAAAAACAAGGACAAACAAACCAGCAGTTAAGCTATACGAATCAGTCAACCAGCCAATTAACACCGGAAGAACCGCACCGCCCGAAACCGCCATAATCATCAGCCCTGAAATTTCGTTCACCCTATCGGAAAACCGTTCTGCTGTGAGTGCGAAAATGAGTGGGAAAACGTTGGCAAGTGTCAAGCCGATTAGGAACATAATCACCATACCCGCAAACCCGCCTGTTGCAAAAAGCAAAGCAATAACAGACACGAGTGCGGCGAGTGCTGTGTAATGGAAAAAAGTCCTGGATGGGAAGCGCGTAAGCAGTAAGGCCCCAAGAAAAGTGCCGGCCATTTTGCCAAAGAAATATAGGCTGCGGGCCGATTCGGCATACGTTTGGGCCGATTGGAATTTGATCAAAAAATACTGCCCCGAAACGGAATTTATTCCAACATCAATGCCAACCAGTAGAAAAATGCCGACCACCATCATTGCTATGTACCCATTTGACAGTAATTTAAGTGATGAAGAAAAACTTGCCCGTGGCCCGGAGTTGGTTGTTTCCTCTATTTTAATGGAAGCCAACCAGATTACGGCTATCAAAGTAACAGCACCAAATACAACGAACATCAGCCGCCAATCGCCATAAGTTAGCGCGAGCCAACCGGCAAAAGGTGCGGCAATCATGGAGCCAATTGCTTTGATAAATTGCGAAAAACTCAGAAAACTCGATGTGCGGTTTGAAGGCACAACATCAATAAGCAGCGGATTATCCGACACTTGCACGATGGTATTTCCAATGCCTAACAAAGCAAAGCCAAACAGCATCCCGATGAAAGAATAAAGTAAAAAAGGGACCAACAACCCCAAAAAAGTTATTCCCATGCCAATATTCAGCATAAGCCGTTTTCCAATCCGGTCTTGCAGGATTCCGATTGGGACTGAAAGGAAGAAGAACCAGATAAATACTGCTGATGGGATTAGTTGCGCCAGGGTATTGCTTAGGTTAAATTCCGGTTTTATCCTGTCAACGCCGATACCGACAAGGTCGCAGAAACTCATCACGAAAAACGACATCAATACGGGGAAAACGTATTTCAGGTTTACTTTTTCTTTCATTCTGTTGAAAATTACATTTTAGGATACAATGGCTCGATTTTAGCAAAAAACGCATCATCAATCAAACGGGCGCTGCCGATAATTGCAGCATTTTCGCGGAGTTCGGAGATTGAAACCCTGATTTGAATTCCGTGTTCAGTGACTGCATTCAGCAAATGAGGACCAAACTTATCGTAAGCTCCGGTAATATTGCCTCCCATTACAATTTGCTGCACGTTAAATTTTTTGATCCAGGGTGCAAGGAAATTGCCCATATTTGTTCCAAACTCCTCGAATAACTGTCGGGCAACTTCATCGATTTCAAACAAATCGGCAACCCCTTTAACACCGTTTACCGTTTTACCAGTCAGTTTGATGTATGATCTCTCGAACCAGCGCGTTGAAAAATAATCATCGGCAATTCCATCCTTCAAAGGGATATACCATAAACAGCCAGTTTCCGGCACCAAATCACCTTCCACAACCGGAATTCCATCTTCCAAAAAAGCCGTACCAAAACCAGTACCAAGTGTAAGCGCCAAAATACGGGAAATGCCCTCCCCTACCCCAATCCATGCTTCCGCTATTGCGAAGGCTGTGGCATCGTTGATAAAACGCACCGGCAAATCTTTGGCAAGACCAAGCCTTGTGCGGATTTCGTCATAAACATGCACTCCATAGAGGCTAAGGTATTTTTCATTTCCTTCGAAAAGACCGATTCCATTAGCATAGTCGAATGGGCCTGGCATGGCAAAACCAATTCCGGCAATTTCATTTTTCCCGCCAACCATGATTGTTTTCTCAATGGCACTGATCCAAGCGTAAAAAATATCATCTGCCGAAGCTGTGTTGTCAACCTTTGCCTCGAAGCATGACCCAGGAATTAATTGATTGGTTTTCAGATCGACAGCTCCACAACTGATGTGCGAGCCGCCAATATCGATTCCTATCGCAATATGTGTATTGTTCATTTTATTTGGTGTTGGAGTTTAAAGAATCATAGGTTTAATTTAAGCCGAATTGTCATTTATTGCCCTGTAGGTGCTAAATCAGAATGCTTTATTAAGACTATATCGCTGACTATCATTTTTTTGCGCGTTATGTACAGTAGTGGCATACAGGGGACATATATGTGTTTCTGGAGAGATTCTTTAGCGAAAAAAAAAGAACCGAAAAGCAATTGTTGGTAAAAGTAGATCGCCATTTCAGTTTTTCCTCTAATCTGAATCAATACATGTAATTGGGACAATAAAATTCCAGATTATGTATTTCACACATTGTCTATACTACTGATTCGGAAGTCCTTATTCTATCTTTGGGTAATCAAAATCTATTGTGTACAACTTTTCTATCTTAGTATTCACAATGTATTTAACATACATAGGTATTAAAAATTCAGTGTCAACGGTTTCTCGCTTGTATATACCTGGCAGCCAATCATTTCGTGTGTCTTCAATTATTTTCAGCAATTCATCCTCAAATGTATTTCCAGAGGACAATAAGATTTTAAAGTTTTTTGCCTCCCCACTTTTGGTAACAACAAATGAAAATATTGCAAAACCAGCTTTTGGAAATTGGTCTGCAATCGAACTGTTCATATACAAAGCCTTCTCTGTGCATTTATAAGCTTCATCAATGAGATCCAATTTTAAATTTGAAAGCCCACCTATAACAACTGGTATAGTGTCAAGTTTTTCTAAAATCCATTCCCCATTCTGAATAAAATGATTTTGTTCACTACTCTCCAAATTTAAAAACAAACATTTGTTTCTGTCGAAGTCAAATCTCTGTTCCAAATCACCAGTCCTAAAATCAAAAAAATCCCATACCCCAATTTTCTTATTGTTTATAAACTGACCTTTTGCGACAACTCGGTCTTCCCGAATGGTTTTTTTTAGATACGCACCATTTTTTACTTTTTTATTGTGTTTTAGCACTTCGAATTCCTCAATTGTCTGGGATGTCTTAACAATGATTGACTTTGTTTCTTGAGCATTTGCATTAAAGATAACAAAGATTATCAAGGCTAAAAATAATAATTTATTCATTTTCAATCTGATTTATAGATTTATTGCTAAAAAACAATAACAGCAACAAAGATATAATTTTTATAAAATGCAGCCTGATTTGTTACTTCTTTTAGAAGCATTTTGACCTAAAAGCAATTCATTGGACGATGAAAAGGTTTCCATTCCGAATTATTGTATATTTGCTGATGCGAATGAAGGTCTGCACGTTTTTCAAATCAATTTTCAGGAACTTTTAACTTCACTAAAATGATTCAAATAATCGACATCCCAACCGAACAAACCACAGCCGCAACTGATGTGGTAATGGCAATTATTGCCCTAATGGTTACAATAAAAGTTTACCAATATGGCAAAGATATTGATAGGAAGAAAACCATGATTTGGGTGTGGGCTTTTGGTTTGCTCACCTTTGCTTCGGCAGTTGGATCCGTAGCCCATGGTTTTAAAATGAGCAAGTTGACAAACTTTATACTTTGGCAACCGTTAAACCTTGCCCTCGGTATTGCCATTGGCCTTTTTGCAGCCGGAGTGGTATACGATTACAAAAACTTCAGTTTGCCCAAAACACTGATCCCAATTCTATTGGTTGGAGCAATAGCTTTTTTTACCGTAACGGTTATTCTGCCTAATGCTTTTATCGTTTTTATTATCTACGAAGCTATTGCAATGATTTATGCTTTAGTAGTTTATACCATGCTTGCTTCGCGTGGAAAGGTGAAAGGAGCCGGACTAATGGCAACAGGGATTTTGGTTACAATTATTGCGGCTGCTATCCAAGCAATTGAAACTATCAAGGCAACAATCATCTATGAATTTGACCACAATGGGATTTTCCATATTGTACAAATGATAGGACTATTGATTTTGCTCAAAGGGCTGCAAACAGAATTCCAGTCGAGAGCAGGAAAGAAAACCTTCTGATTGGAAAGAAGTAAGTGCCAGAAAACAAAGTTATTAGAAAAGTAATAATTTTTAGACTCAGAGTTTGGTCAATAAAATAGCTTTTGTGCAAGCTTTCAAGTGTAGTCTTCCAAAATCCAAGATCCGTAAAACTACTAGTAAACACTTCAGCACTTCAAAATACCATTCAGCCTTCTATTTATATTGTTTTTGCTACTTTTGAAGAAAATAAAACCTGATGCTGGAAGCAATTAAAAGTTTCGATGAAAACCTATTCCTCTTCTTTAATGGACTTCACAGCCCAATTGTCGATTCAGTAATGTGGCTTTTTAGTGACAAGTTTTTCTGGGTTCCGCTTTACATTTGGTTTCTTTGGATTCTTTACAAACGTTACCCGAAAAATTACTGGACAGTTTTAATTGCTGTTGTCTTGATGATTGTTGCCTCAGATCAACTTTGCAACATTTTCAAAGATAGTGTGTTACGGTTGAGGCCTTCAAACGATCCTCATTTACGGTTGTTGGTTCATGTGCTTAAAGACTACAATGGAAATGAGTACCGCGGAGGTTCATATAGCTTTTATTCAGGTCACGCTTCCAATGCCTTTGCCGTGGCGATTTTTATGATAACTACACTTTCTGGAAAAATAAAATATCTTATCCCGGTTTCGTTAACCTACGCAATTCTAACAGCTTATAGCCGGGTTTACCTCGGTGTGCATTATCCAGGTGATATTTTGGTTGGCGCAATAATGGGATCCATGCTCGGAATTGGATTTGCTGTGGTGCATGAAAAAATGAGGTCGAATTTGAAAATGCGATAATTTGCAAATGCGATAATTTGCAAATGCGATAATTTGCAAATGCGATAATTTGCAAATGTGGGGATTTGAGGATATAAAAATGAAAGGGTTGAATACTTGAACCTTTTTTGAACCTTGAACCATTATTGAACCTTGCGTAAAAAAAAATCAATATCCATATATTTTAGCCGTAAACTTCTCAACTTTAACCTTATAAGTACATACTTCGCGCAGAGCAGGAATGCCGAAAGTAAATTCGCGGTCGGTATAATGCGACATCACAATATTGAAAAATTCGATTTTTTGATCCATATCATCAATAAACTCAACTTTTCCAAAAGCTAACACACTGCGGTATTTCATACTGTAGCTACAAGCCATTTGCTCACTTTGGTAGCGCAGTTGGTGGTCGGTGCTAAAAGCAATGCAAACCGAAGGTTTTTTTTTTAGTATATCGATTTTCAGGCCTTTTTGCGACGAGTGCAAATAAACTT
Source organism: uncultured Bacteroidales bacterium (assembly GCA_903878265.1). Lineage (GTDB taxonomy): Bacteria > Bacteroidota > Bacteroidia > Bacteroidales > UBA4417 > UBA4417. The sequence continues at coordinate 7,802 of CAIRHD010000537.1, forward strand.
CCCCGTTGCTGTACCCAAAATTAAATGGAAGAACATAAGGCAGGTTGTTTTCGTCAACCATACTTACATAACAAACATCACATTTATTGATGATTTCGTCAATTTCGCGCTGATCGGTGATAAAACGGTGGTGCATTTTTTTAGGGGTTGGGGATTAGGGGATTGGTTTTAGGGATTACGGATTGTGGATTAAAGTTTTTGGGTTAGGTGTCATTTAACTTTTGATTTTTAGTTTTTGACCTTTAACCTTTGCCTTTTTACCTTTAACCTTTGCCTTTTTACAATACCTATTGCACACTTCTATTTTTCGCTTTGGGATTTGCTATTGCTTCGAGCAACCAGGTAAAAAATGAAACCAGGATCGAAAAAATTATTGCTGTCAGGAATCCATCAACTTGGAATCCCGAAAGCACATAATCGGCTAACAATATGATAACTGCATTTATCACCAGCAGAAAAAGGCCAAATGTAATGAGCGTAATAGGGATGGTAAGTATAATTAAAACAGGGCGAAGAAAGGCATTGAAGAAACCCATTAACAAAGCAACAAGGATTGCCGTTGGAAAGCCATCAAGATATACGCCATCTAAAATATATGCCCCAAAAAATACGGCCAATGACGAAACAAGTAATTTGAGTACAAATCCCATTTTGTTAGGTTGAATTAATTCGACAAATTTACAGAAAAAAGAAAATCAACAAAATGCGATTTTTCGATAGGGCGATAACCAAACCTAAATCCTAAATCCATTGGAAACACAAACCTGAGCAAGTGCAGGTCGGAAGTTAGTTCAACTCCGGTTGACTGCAATTTCCAACTGTTCCCATTGGTCATGCCTTTTCCACCATCGTAAAACAATGTTGTTTTGATACGTTTAAAATAAACCAATGGTCCTAACGAAAAATCAGGGTAAAGCAAGGGGAATTTATAGCTCAAAGCATAACATTTCAAGGAGTTAACATTAAAAATGTGATATCCACGCGGAAGGTTTATCTGATTCGGATAATAATAGCTACCTGGTTTACGCTCCTGCCAGTTCAAATCCAACCTCAAACCCTGATGCTGCAACACGCCAGGAAAATAAAAACGGGTACTGATGGATGCAATATTGCCATAATCGTTGTCGCCGAAAGGTGTATGCCGAAAACCCAGGTTAATGACTTGCCCCCAAAGCGGATAAATATCTTTTCCCGATTGCCTGATATATCGGTACACATAAAGGCCATAATCCGCGGAATTTATGGTTCCTGAAAGTTTTGTTTCATCGGGCGAAGTATTATCGGTAATATTATGCCACGAAGTATGCAACTTCAATTGCAAACCTTTGTAATATTTGCCTCCCGAAAAAACCAATGGCAATGTTAAACCACCCCCGAGTATGGTTTCGTTGTAATGGTAAAGCACTGAAGTATCGTTGTTTGTGTAGGCTGACCTTGCTCCATACGAAGCTTTGAAATCCACGATACTATACCATGCCATCCAACTGAAATCAGCTGTAAACTTTCCAGCTTTTTCGGCCATATCATATCTATAACCTATTATGGTGGTTGCTGTGCTCAATTCATTCTGCGACATAAACGAAATGCCTGTGCCGTTTTCGCCCGATAAATAATTTATATAAGCAGGTGCCCAACTATGGAAATTGAAAATATGGGCTGCTTTTTTATATGGCTCCGACTGGATTTTAGAGTTTTCAACAACAGAAGAATCGGAAAGATGGTTTTCTTCTGCCACAAGGTATTTATAAAGGGAAGGGGAAAAATCAATGATTCCGGAAATATCCTTAAAAGATTTCGGTTCAAAATTAGCTTCCACCAATCCATACCCGGAAGATGAATAATTAGAATAGACGATTTTTTTTTCATCTGGACTTAAATCGACATTGCTTGCACCAAACTCGGCCGAAGTTACCTGAAATATTTTTTTATCAGTCAATTTTACTGCATAAATATTCTGGATTCCAGAATAAGAGCCATTAAAAAGCACATAATCGCCAGCAAAAACCGGATTTGAAATTTCGGTAAAAGTTGGTGCAACTAATTCCACGACTTCATTATTCTGCAAATCAATACTATAAATACCTTTTCCTTTATCATCTAATTTGGTGAAAACGATTTTTTTTCCATCTGCCGACCAAGAAGGTGTCATATAAAAATCAGAATCCGAAACAAGTATGGTATTTGTTTCCTCCCCATTTTCAGCATTAAGCAAAACAATTGAACATCTGTTAGTTATATCCATTTTTACAGTAGCGAGCATTTTGCCATCATGCGAAAAAGAAGGTGAAAAAAATCGGCTCTTCTTTGTTAGTTTTCTAATTTTCCCTGTAAAACTATTGTAAATCCTGATTTCCGAATAATTCCTTTCCTGCCACCGTGGGTCATTAATTGATTCAGTCCAGGCAAGTAAAATGGGATTTGTTTGGTTTTTTTCAGGCAGAGTATCATCAAATTTAACTAAAACTTGCTGATTCACAACAGAATAAACCTCTGAAGATAAAAACCCGGGTGTAACAATTGTTTTTGTTCTACCATCTGGCCCAACCAGTAAAAATTTTGCAATTTCGTCCATGCCCGAAAATTCAGCAACCACCAAAGTATCGTTGATATAGTGAGGGAAACCATAATTTCCATACTTCTTCTCAGCGATAACAGTAAGTTGCTCATAAAGTGTTTTTTGCGTTTTTGTGTTCTGGAATTCCCATAAACTGTCCATGTCAATCATAGTGGCCTTGTATAAACCCACTTTCCCAAATCCGGTTGCTTTTTTCAAGCCATGATTAAACGGAGTAAAGATAAATGGTTTTCGGGCAACCTCATCGAGGGCGTTAAGCCAGGCCTGATAACTATATTTTATTCTTACATTTGCAACCAACGTATAACCAAGCATATAACGGTTTGGCACAAAAGTTTTATACGAACCCAATGTAGCTTTATCATAGCTAAATGCACCTTTTTGGGAAACTTGCGCGCGCAACAACATTTCGAATGTGGGAATCCTGCCTCGTCCTACTTTGCTAAGAGCTGTTTCGGCGCATACGGCATCGCCTTCCATAAACCAAGGAGGCACAAACAAACCATTTACCATTGCCACAGCTTGCTCACCCATGAACCACGACAACATCTTAGTGAAACCTTGATTTGTCCTGTCGAGTTGAACCACA
>CAIRHD010000538.1 GCA_903878265.1 uncultured Bacteroidales bacterium
AATTTTTTGCCAAAAATTTATTTATACCATCTTATCAACTTATATACTGTTGTATTCCAATATTTTCTGAATATGAAAACCATTTTACCATTAACTATTTAACATTAACCAATCTTGTGGCATAATTTTTGAGAAAAGGCCTATTCTCATATTGTAGCAATTTTGTCCCATTTTAGGAAATGGCTGCAATCCTTTCTATTTGAAAATGGAAGGCACTTTTTTAAGTATTTGCAATTGGTTATTAAGTTCATTCATTTATATTGTGCTGTAATGATAGCCAATCCTTTTTCTTGCCACTAAGGCACATTGACACGAAGGTTTCACTAAGATTAAGATTTTGAATTACAACACTTTGTGCAACTTTGTGCCGTAGTGTCTTTGTGGCGGCCTTAGCTTTTTACCCTATATATATAAGCGAAAACCACCTATTATTGCCTTTCTGACCAAAGAAATATACATCCCTGGCGCAAAATTATTGTCTTAAAATGCGAAAATATCCATCTCATTTTGCGTAACTTCGCCGCCCATGCAAGCCAAAAATACAAATATATTGAAATATTTTAAATATTTTTCATTCCTTTATCTACCTGATTATATAGTACTTGCATTATCATATTTTCAAATTCCCACATTTTCAAATTATCTTTAAAAATTCTGGCACGGTTTGTGAAATACCCCTTACAACGCCAAAAGAATTAAAATACTAAAAGAAAAAATCTAAAAAACAAAAAAAATCTAAAAAACAAAAAAACCATGAAAAACATTAACAAAATTTTCGCAATCGCAATCGTAGCTCTTGGATTCTCAACAAGTGCTCTTGCTCAATCAACCGCAACTGCCAGTACAACTGCTGTTCTTGTTGTTCCAATTTCAGTAGCCAAAACAACAGATATGAATTTCGGTATTGTTGCAGCTAGTGCTACAGTTGGAACAGTTGATTTAGATTATGCAAATGGTCGTACAGCAGGTGGTGGCGCAAGTTTACCAGCAGGTGGTGGTACAAATGCAAAAACAGCTGTATTTACTGTTACAGGACAAGGGAATAGCACATTTTCGATTGCCGTTCCAGTTTCACCAATAACATTAACCGGTTCAGTTTCAGGGACTATGACAGTAAGTGACTTTGCTGTTTCAGGTGGATTGGCTGGTACTCTTTCAAGTGGTACAGCTGATGTTTTAGTTAAAGCTAAATTGAATGTTCCTGCGAATGCAGTTGCAGGAACTTATACAAATGCAAGTGGGCTGTTTGTTACAGTCAACTACAACTAAATAATCTAAGTGAATGTAAAAACGCTGCTTAATGCAGCGTTTTTTTTGGATAAAAATTAAAGCTTACCATTTCCAACTCCCTATTTTGAACCCAAATAAAAAGGCAAAATGAAAAACCTTACTTCTCTTTTTCTTGTCCTTGCTTTGTTCTTTGGAATTGCTGCTCAAAAGGCAAAAGCACAGGCAATTGTAACAGCACAGGTTTTTGCTGAAGTAATAGAGGCACTTACGGCTACTGAAACCTCGCAGCTTAACTTTGGAAAGTTTACGCCGGATGTGCAGGGTGGGCAGATAACTGTTTCGCCGGAAGGCACTCGCTCAAAAAGCGGTTCGGTAATATTAAGCGGTGCCATAGCCAATTCGGGAATATTCCGGGTAACCGGTGCCCCAAAAGCCACTTTCACAGTTCAGTTGCCCAGTACTATTTCGTTATCGCACCAAAATTCGGAAAAAACCATGCTTGTAAGCAACTGGATTTCCACACCACAGCAGGGTTCCGGCACAGGTTTGTTGGCCAACAATGGAGAGCAATACATCTATATAGGTGCCACTTTGCAAGTGGGTTCCATAATTGCCAACCCTGTTGGGATATATACAGGCACATACGATCTTACTTTCGCTTACAATTAATCTTCATTGATACTTTTTTGAATGTACGCTGCTGGATAAGCAGCGTTTTTTTGGATGTTGTTTTGGATTTAGGGTTTATTCAGGGTTTCACTTTGCGTGAAGCCCTGAATAAGAAAAAGAGGAAAAATGGCAAGTTGTATTCAAGGTTTCACATTGAGTGAAGCCCTGAATAAGAAAAAACAGGAAAATTTGTAGTATTTGGAGCAATTCCTAAAAAAAAAGCATAAAAAGACAACAGAATTTAAAATAATTATGTATGTTTGGAAAAAAAAATCAAAAGCCATGATTAATCCTGCCAAAAAAAGGAGTTTTTTACTTATTTGCATCCTTGCGCTAGTTTTTGTATCGGTGCTATTGTCCAATTCTAACGCTGCCGCACAAGGCAATTTATTGATCACGCCCCGCAGGGTAGTATTTGAGGGCAGCAAACAATCTCAAGAACTTACCCTTGCTAACACAGGTGCCGACACGGCGAAATACACGGTTTCGTTTGTGCAATACCGCATGACTAAAGAAGGTGCTTTCGAGCAGATTGAAGTTCCGGATTCAGGCCAATTGTTTGCCGATAAATTTTTGCGGTTTTTTCCACGAACCGTAACGCTTCCACCCAATGGATCGCAGGTAATACGCATGCAATACCGTAAAAATTCGGATATGCAAGAAGCTGAATACCGCTCGCACGTTTATTTCAGAGCGATACCTGAAGAGAAACCCTTGGGCGAAGATGAAAAACCAAAAGATTCCACGGCCATAGGGGTTAAACTTACCCCTATTTTTGGTATCAGTATCCCTGTAATCGTACGCAATGGCGATTTGGATTTGAAAGTCGGTTTGACCAATCTAAGCCTCGATACCAAAAGCGATACCGTGCCTAACTTGTCGGTAACTTTTGAGCGTTCAGGAACCAAATCGGTATATGGCGACCTTACGGCAACCTGGGAACCCGCACAAGGGGATGCTGTTGAAGTTGGCGTTGTGCGCGGCATTGCTGTTTACACACCCAATACCTTGCGTAATTTCAAGATGCAATTGCGCAATATGCCGGGGGTGAATTATGCCAAAGGCAAGCTACTTATCAAGTTTAAGGCACAGGAAGATGTGAGAGCCGAAACCTTTGCTGATGCAGAACTTAAATTAGAATGATGAGTAGGGAAGAAAGGAACGGTTTTTGCTTCCCCTTGGAAAATACTACCCTACATTGACAAAGCTTGCTTTTACTCTAAAATACCTGTTCCCGGCAATAGTGTTCCTTTTGCTGGGATTTAAGGTTTTGGGGGCAACGAGAACTGCATCTGTAAGTGGCAATTGGAGCAGTATTGCTACCTGGGGCGGGGCTACGGTTCCAACCTCGTCCGATAATGTTATTATTAACAGTGGGATAACTGTTACGATGAACGGTAATCCCGGTGCTTGCTTGGACATGACCATTTATGGCACTGCCAACTGGACAAGTACCCGTACCACAAATGTAGGAGGCAACCTTGTTGTGAGTGGAGGTATTATAAGCGGATCGTCCACCGGTGTATTGAACGTAACTGGTACTTTCAATGTCCCAGCAGGCATTGCCGCAAGCATTCAACAAGTGACCCTAACAATTACCGGAACAACCACTATAGATGGGACTCTCAATTTTGCTACCTCTGCAACTGGTTCAAAAACATTTGTAGGACTGGTTACCAATAAATCCAGTGGCTCTTGGAATAATCCCATAAACGAAGATATCACTTTTCTTGGAGGGCTAACAAACAATGGCATTTTTACATCTGGAACAGGAATATATACTTTTAACACTAACAGCCAGGCAATTAGTGGAACATCAAGCATTACATTTGCTGGAACAGTTGCTATAAGCGGTGCCATTTCTGTTACCAATAATGCCAATGTTTCAATTACAGGCGATTTAACCGGCAGCGTTGCAGGATCTACATGGATAAATTCAACAAATTCCACCCTTAACGCTGGTGGTTCGGTTTTAACAACAGGTACACTTACGGCATCTGCTACTGGAAACACAGTAAATTATTCTGCCAATGCCGCCCAAACGGTGGAAGCGCCTGTAACCTATTACAACCTCAGCATTTCCGGGAGCAATACCAAAACACTTGTTGGTGCAATAACCGTAAATGGCTCGCTTGCGATAAATAATGGGATATTGGCTGATGGCGGTTTTCAGATTACGGGTAATGCAACAGGCGCATTAACATTAGCAGCAGGGACAACTTTAAGGCTTGGCGCAACAAATCCCACTTCATTCCCAACTAATTTTACTGCTGCAAACATAAGCCTATCGGGAACGAGCGAGGTTAATTACAATTCAAATGCGGGGCAAACTATTTCGGGTATTCCAACTTATGGAAATCTTTCTTTAACAAGCACAGGCAGCGTTACCAAAACCGTTTCAGGTTCCATAACTGTTGTTGGAGACTTGAACATTAGTGCAAGTAACATCTTGGCCGATGGCGGAAACACCATTACCATTGAAGGTGATTTAGTGAATAATGGCATACATTCCTCTACAGGATCCGGTAAAATCCTGTTATCAGGCGGAAGTGTGATACATGCCATTTCGGGCGCAACTTGTAGTTTTGGCAACCTGGAACTCGACGACATAAAAGGGGCGAGCCTTACAGGGACCGGTACAACCACAGTTTCCGGCAATCTAATAGTTATATCAGGGATTTTAACAGATAATGGTTTCATAACCGGGCTGATAGTGAACGGTACAACAACCATCAGTGGCACACTCGCCATTAACAGTACAACTGGAACACGAGCTTTTAAAGGGCTTGTAACTATAAATGTTAGCGGAACCTGGAACAATTCAGTCAACGAACCAATTACGTTTCAAGGCGGGATTACAAATAATGGCACATTTACGGCAGGAACAGGGACACAGACTTTTATAGCCAATAACCAGGCTTTGACCGGGTTATTTTCAATTCCTGATTTTTATGCCGATGCAATCACCGTAACAAACAATGGCACTTTAACCGTTAGCAGCATAATAGCAGGAAACGGGGGATTAACCCAAAGTGCATCTGGAATTTTGAATATTGGCGGCAGTTCTGGAATATCAACCTTAACTGCTACTTCAGTTGGCAATTTGGTGAATTATTATGGTGTGGCCCAAACTGTAAAAACTACAACCTATCACCATTTAACACTTTCGGGTTCGGCAGTAAAAACAACCGCTGGAGTAACGGTAAACGGAACCTTATCGATGGAAGGAACGGCAACAGCTTCTGTGGCTCCTACCTACGGCGCAAATGCAACTTTACAATATAACACTGCAACCTCACGCACAGCCGGGGCGGAATGGCTGGCTACTTTAGCAGCAAGTGGAGGCGTGCTGATAGCTAATACCGGGACAATAACGCTAAATGCAGCCAAGGTTTTTAACGAATCGGTTCCTCTTACAATCAGTACAGGAGCAAATTTGTCAACGGCAAATTATCAATTGACATTTGGGGGCAACTTTGTAAATAGCGGAACATTTGCGGCTGGCAGCTCCCCTATCGTGATCACCGATGTGATGGTAGGCCAAAGCATAGCAGGTTTCACAACCACAGGTTTGGTTTCGATGACCAAAACATGGGGAACGGCAACTTTTCAAGGAAATGTGAATTGTTTGGGGCTGACCATCAACGGTTCGGGCGGGACTTTGAATTTGGGTTCTAGTCTTACGCATGTTTGTAGCGGCGCTGTTACCCTTTCGGGAAACACTTTGGTTGGAGGAACCAACACATCCTTGTCGGTTTCGGGCAATTGGGCATATAACAGCGGTGTTTTTACGGCAGGAACAAGCACTGTTAATTTTAACGGCAGTTCTGCACAAAGCATTGGCGGAACAAATACCACAACATTCAACAACCTCACTATCAACAATGCAACTGGTGTAACGCTTACCAGCAACGCCACAGTTGCCGGGATATTAAATTTAAGTAATGGGATTTTAACCAATGGAACCAATACAATTTCAGTTACCAATACTTCGACCACTGCCATAACAGGTGCTTCGACCACACGTTTTATAAATGGCGCATTGATTTGGTCGCTGGCAACAGCACAGAATTATTCGTTCCCTGTCGGGAAAGGCACGGTTTATATGCCTTTTAGGATTTCAGGGATAACCGGAACAAATCCAGTAATAAAGGTGGAAGCCTTTTCGGGAAGCACAGGCGGAACTGCCACAAGCCCATTGACTATTATCAGCAATACTGAATATTGGCTGGCATCCGTTTCATCGGGAACATATACAGGATGTTCGGTGTCGCTAACAAGGCAAACTGCGCTCAACGAATTTGAATCTATTGGCAAGAGCTCAACAATTAATGGTGCTTACTCTAACTTAGATGGTACTGTTAGTGGTACCTCTATCATCAATTCAAATAACACAGGAGCATCTTTAGGTTATTTTTTGATGGCTTCAAAACTTTCGATTACAACAGGAACCATTTCACCTTCAGCATTTTGTCCTGGATCGGCAGTGAGCGTTCCATATACCAAAACTGGAATATTTAATGCCGGAAATATTTTTACCGCACAACTTTCAAATGCAAGCGGATCGTTTGCAAGCCCTGTAAATATTGGCACATTGGCTTCTGTAAACGCAGGAACGATCACTGCTACAATTCCGGTTGGTCAGGCTACGGGATCCGGATACCGCATACGGGTAGTATCGAACAATCCTGTAATAACAGGAAGCGATAATGGGGCAGATATCTATATTGGTCAACCAAGTATCACTGCAAGTTTTCCTGGAAGCAGTTGCGATGTTGGACCTGTAAACTTAGGTGCTACGGCTTCACCCGGTGCTGTGATCAACTGGTATGCAGCAGCAACAGGTGGAACTTCGCTTGGAACGGGAACAACTTTTACAACACCAAGCCTCAGTGTTACGACTACCTATTATTGCGATGCAACTCTTGGAAGTTGTACTTCAACACCAAGGGTTGCTGTTCTTGCAATTGTGATACCACCAGCATCAATTACCGCAGGTGGCGGAGGTGCTTTTTGTTCAGGTTCCACAATAAACCTAACAAGTACAGGAACAAATGTTGCCAATCAATATTGGGTTGGCCCAAATAATTTCTACACCCTGGAACAAAACCCTGTACTTACCAATGCAACAACCGCTATGAGTGGAACTTATACTGTTACAGGAGCTGATACAAGTGGTATAAACCTTGTTGTAAACGGAGATTTTGAATTAGGAAATACTGGATTTGGAAGTGGTTATACAGTAAGTACCGATTTGGTACCCGAAGGCACTTATGCGGTAGTTGCAAATCCAAATACTGTGCATGGTAATTTTATCAATTGTGTGGATCATACCCCAGCACCTGGCACTTTACAAATGGTTGTGAACGGGGCGGTTGTAGGTGGTGTCACTATTTGGTCGCAAACTGTAAATGTTTCGGCAGGAACCGATTACCAGTTTACTTATTGGATCCAAAGTGTGGTTGCGCTCAATCCATCGCAATTGCAATTGTTTATAAACGGTTCTGCGGTTGGCCCAATTTATACCGCTTTAACCCCAACATGCCAATGGAAACAGTTTATCTATAACTGGAATTCAGGCACAAGCACTACTGCAGAATTAGATTTACAAAACCAGAATACTATTGCGAATGGAAACGATTTTGCATTGGATGATATAGTTTTTGAACCCATTTGCTCGGTAGCATCAGGAGATTTTGCAACTGGAGGCATGGAAACACAACAGGCCGCTTTTGCTACTTCTTCGGTGGTTGTAACTGTGAATGCAGTCGTTACAGTCGGTGCTATTGGAAATACACAATCAATATGTAGAGGAGCAACACCAACGACACTTACCTCCACAACCGCAGGATCAGGATCAGGCACAATAACTTACGAATGGCAAACCAATGCAAGCGGAAGTTTTGTAACCATTGCCGGAGCAATTGCTGCCACTTATTCGCCACCAGCATTGGCAGCCACCACAATTTACCAAAGAAGGACAGTTTCGGTAAGTGGTGGCACAACTTGTTATTCTGCTTACACCAATCAAATAACAATAACAGTTTCAGGGCCATTGGTCAATGCAGGCGGACCGAATACAGTTTGCCAAGGAGCTTCAGCATTTGCATTGACAGGGGCAAGTTACAGCCTTGGCAACAGCACAGGGGCTGCTTGGTCAATAATTTCGGGAATTGGATTATTGAGTTCAGTAGCAGCAACCACCACACCGTCTGCAGTTACCTTCACACCAGATGCAAGTTTTAGCGGGACTGCTATTTTACGTTTGACTGTTTTTGTTACAGGTACAGGTTGTAATGCTATCGCCGACCGCACCATTACTATTATTGCTGCACCAACTGCAATAGCTGGAACACCAATTTCGACATGTTCAAATTCGGGCACTGTTAGTATAACAGCAGGAAGCAGTGCAACAAATTATACCACAGTTGTCTGGACATCGAATGGCACCGGGTCATTTGTAAACGCAAACTCTTTAACAACGGCTACTTATACTCCGAGTGCTGCAGATATTACTGCCGGAAGCAGGTTACTAACACTTACAGCAACCGGAAATTCCCCATGTACAACTGTAGTTTCTACAAAAACTTTGACGATAACAACTCTGCCAGTAGCAACTATTTCATACACAACACCATTTTGTAAAAGCCTTACATCAGCTCAGGCTGTAACAAGGACAGGAACTGCAGGTGGCACATATTCAGCATCTCCGGCTGGTCTTTCCCTTGATGCTTCAACTGGTGCAATCACACCAAGCTCAAGCATTTCCGGGACTTATACTGTTACTTATACTATTGCGGCATCAGGAGGTTGTGGAGTTGTAACCGCAACAACTGCCGTAACCATTACTGCCGTACCGACTGCAACGATAATTTTTGCTGGTTCGCCGTTCTGTATTTCGTTAAGCACGGCACAGTCTGTAAGTTTAAGCGGAACAGGTGCTTTCACTGGTGGCACCTTTGGTTCAACCGTCGGATTATCAATCAATTCTTCGACGGGTGCGGTTACACCAAGTACAAGCACTGCCGGAACCTATACCGTTACTTATACCATTCCTGCATCGAGTGGTTGCTCTGCTGTTCCGGTAACAACATCGGTAACGATAACAGCTTTGCCTGTTGCAACTTTCAGTTATGCTGGAACCCCTTACTGTTCAAATGCAGCGAATCCTACGCCTACATTTTCTGGTGGCGGCGTGGCTGGGACTTTTTCCTCAACTGCTGGTTTGGTATTTGTTAGCACAGCAACCGGACAAGTGAATTTAACTTCAAGCACACCGGGTACATATACAGTTACCAATACAATTGCAGCTTCGGGAGGATGTGTGGCGGTGGTTGCGACAAGTCCAATTACGGTTAACCCGAATTTGCCTGCTAGTGTTTCGGTGGCGGCTTCGGCAAATCCGGTCTGTTCTGGAACTTCGGTTACGTTTACAGCAACCCCAACAAATGGCGGAACTTCACCGGTTTACCAATGGAAATTGAACGGTGCAAACGTTGGAACAAACAATTCGACATATACCAGTAGTTTATTATCGAATGGAAATACTATTTCTTGCATTCTGACTTCAAACGCCATATGTGCAACAGGAAGTCCTGCAACTTCCAACACGGTTACGATGACGGTTAACCCGAATTTGCCGGTGAGTGTTTCGGTTGCGGCTTCGGCAAACCCGGTCTGTTCTGGAACGTCGGTTACGTTTACCGCAACACCAACAAATGGCGGAACTTCACCGGTTTACCAATGGAAAGTGAATGGAACAAATGTTGGAACAAGCAGTGCGACATATTCTTATACTCCGGCTAATGCCGATTTGGTTACTTGCGTTCTGACTTCAAACGCCACTTGTGCAACTGGAAATCCGGCGACATCCAACACGGTTACCATGACGGTGAACCCGAATTTACCTGTTAGCGTTTCGGTGGCGGCTTCGGTAAATCCGGTCTGCTCTGGAACTTCAGTTACGTTTACTGCCACACCAACAAATGGCGGAACTTCACCGGTTTACCAATGGAAATTGAACGGTGCAAACGTTGGAACAAACAGTTCGACATATACCAGTAGTTTATTATCGAATGGAAATACTATTTCTTGCATTCTGACTTCAAACGCCATATGTGCAACAGGAAGTCCTGCTACTTCCAACACGGTTACCATGACGGTGAACCCGAATTTCCCTGTTAGCGTTTCGGTGGCGGCTTCGGCGAATCCGGTCTGTTCTGGAACTTCGGTTACGTTTACAGCAACCCCAACTAATGGCGGAACTTCACCGGTTTACCAATGGAAAGTAAATGGAACAAATGTTGGAACAAGCAGTGCGACATATTCTTATACTCCGGCTAATGCCGATTTGGTTACTTGCGTTCTGACTTCAAACGCCACTTGTGCAACTGGAAGTCCTGCAACCTCCAACACCGTAACCATGACGGTG
>CAIRHD010000539.1 GCA_903878265.1 uncultured Bacteroidales bacterium
CATCTTCAGCCAACAACATGAACTGGATAAAAGCGTATGAAACCTGGTATATGTGGTATGTGGCATTTTTGAAGTTTTATCATTTGCAAAAGAAATTAACTAACCTCCAACTAAACAAGAAGGCCGAATAATGAATGAAGTCGTAATTGATCAAAACATGTTAAAGGATTTGCAATATTTCTGCATGTTTATCGGCTATCCTTACAGCGGGCATAGTCTGGTAGGTTCCATTATTGATGCGCATCCCAACGCGGTGATTTCGCATGAACTCCATGTGGGGAGGTGGTTGAAAAAAGGATATCCAAAAGAAAGGATATTTTCTATGATTATTTTAAACTCCCTAAGCTTTGCCCAACATGGCAGAACCTGGAACAATTACTCTTATGCCATCCCCGGGGAATGGAACGGACGTTACGACACAATCAGGGTAATCGGCGATAAAAAAGGAGGTGGAAGTACCAAGTTTTTCACAAAAAAAACCGAAGTCTTCGATGTTGTTGAATCAAGTTTCGGGATTCCGGTCAAATTTATTCATGTGATGAGGAACCCGTACGATATTATCAGTACCCTGTATAAAAAAAGAAAAGTTGCAAATTCTGATAATTTGGGTCAAATGATAGACAAATGCCTGCAGCACATTGAGAAAGTGGAAACAATCAGGCAGAAAATTCAACCAGCCCAGTGGTTGGATATTTACCACGAACAATGCATTTCTTATCCTGAAGATACGATCGTTGCGCTATTTAGCTTTTTTGACCTCGAAGTACCTGCTGGGTTCGTGGATAACTGCAAAAAAATTCTTTACAAAAACCCGCATAAGAGTAGGTTGGATGTTCAATGGAAGGACGAGGAAATTGCTTTCGTAGCAGAAAAACTCATACAATTCGAAAGGTTTTCGGTGTACAGCTTTGATTCCTAACAATATGAATCTGAAAAACGAAATAAAAGCACCTGACTTTATTATTATCGGTGCCCAGAAATGCGGCACTTCCACCTTGTTCCGTAATCTGAGAAAACATCCTGAAACCTACCTGCATAGAAAAAAGGAACTCCATTTTTTCGATGAGAATTATTCAAACGGATTGGAATGGTATCTAAAATATTTTAATGATAAAAAAAAACCAAATAAACCATTTTGCACCGGCGAAGCTTCTCCTTACTATTTTTTTCATCCATTGGCATCTTCCCGTATTTTTGAAACGTTCCCCGGCATCAAACTCATTTTGCTCTTGCGCAACCCGGTAAGCCGAGCCTATTCGCAGTACCATCACATGAAGCGCAAGGGCAGGGTTTCTTTGTCATTTGAACACTGCATCAAGCTGGAGGCTGATATGCTGAAAGGCAGGAAAGAACAGTTTTATGCCGATGAAAACTATTCAGACATGATGTACCGGCGTTTTTCATTTCTGGCCCGCAGCAGATACGCTGAACAACTTACCGAATGGTACAAGTTCTTTTCCAAAGAGCAAATCCTGATCATTAAAAGTGAAGACTATTTCAGGGACAATCAGGCTA
>CAIRHD010000540.1 GCA_903878265.1 uncultured Bacteroidales bacterium
CTGGCTCGGAGTTCTCGACCGCGAACTGGTAACTTTTGATGTGGTAATGCACACGCCTTATGGCACAACATACAATTCGTATTTTATTAATGCAGAGAAAAAAACTCTCGTTGAGACAGTTAAAGATAAGTATTTCCCTGTTTTTCTCGAAAAGCTAAAACAACTTACCGACCCGGCAGAATTAGAATATATTGTTGTAAACCACACCGAACCAGACCATTCAGGAAGCCTTGCCAAAATTCTGGAAATTGCCCCAAACGCAACCGTTGTTGCTAGTGGCAACGCAATACGTTACCTCAAAGATATGCTGGGACGCGATTTCAAACACCTTCAGGTTCGTGATGGCGACATACTCGATCTTGGCAACAAAAAAATTCAGGTAATCGGAGCTGCCAACCTGCATTGGCCCGATAGTATTTATACCTATTTGCAAGACGAAAATATCCTTTTTACCTGCGACTCATTTGGTGCCCATTATTGCGATTCGCGCATGTTCGATGATAAAGTTGGCAACTGGGATGATGCTTTCAGGTATTATTTTGATGTTATTCTGAAACCATTCAGCAAATTTATGTTGAGGGCAATCGAAAAAATACGGCCTTTGCCAATAGCAATTATTTGTCCTGGCCACGGCCCAATTCTCCGTACGTATTGGAAAAAGTTCGTCGATTTGAGCGAAAAGTTTTCGAGAGAGGCACTTTCATTAGGCGAGAAACCAATGGTTTTTATCCCTTATGTTTCAGCATACCACAATACTTCATCCATAGCCGAAGCCATTGCCAAAGGTGTTGGCCAGGTGCCGGGAGTGCATGTGGAAGTTCATGATATTGAAAATATGTCGCTGGAGCACATGGAATATTATATGGCCAATTGTACCGGACTTTTAGTGGGTTCCCCAACCATAAACCAAAATATCCTTATGCCTATTTATCAGCTTTTTGCTGCTATCAACCCACTGCGCGACAAAGGAAAGTTAGCATCTTCTTTTGGTTCGTATGGTTGGAGTGGCGAAGCTTCCAAAATGCTTGAAACAAACATTGCCAACCTCAAGCTAAAATACTTTGGTGATGGCCTTTACATCAAATTTACCCCTCACGAAGAAGGCAAAAACAAAGGCATTGAGTTCGGAAAAGCATTTGCAGAACAAATGTTGAAAAATTTGGCAGTTGATTAACCTGATATAGCTTATAAAGTGGTAAGGAAATTGTTGTTTGAATTTAAAATCGGAATATTTGGTATTTCCCTCCTGTTACTCCTCGGAGCTTGCAGTACTGAGCGCAAACTTGCCCGAACGTTTGTGAAAAAACATAACGGAAATGGCATAATGATAGTTCCGGTGTACGATTTGCTCAAAGACAACCTCACGATTACTTACGATACCAATATACTCTACACAACCAAGCAAATTGATTCTATTGCTTGGTCGCAATCCAATTTTATACAGCATATTTCCGACTCGGTTTTCCTTACAAACTTTACAAATAGCCTGATAAACGAGCTTTCCTCAATAGGTTTTGATGTTTATCTCGATGAAACCTCTGATGTTTATCTTTCGTTGCCCGATCCAAAATGGATTGTTCAATTAGCCCAGCTTCAATTAGATGAAGATTATCGGATTAAATATAATCAGAAATATTCTGTAGAGAACAATTCGATTTTCTACGAAGGATTTAGGGTAAACCAAGTTAACTTGAGCAGTTGGCTCGAAGTAAGCAGGACAAATACCGCCAACAAACAAGTTCTGTTCCTCGAAGGATATATTCAGGATGATTACCATCTTGGGTTTGATGTTGACTTAATGCAAGGCGATTTTGGGATGCTTGGAAACCGCGATTCGCTTGAATTACAAGATGTTTATATCATGGCCCAATCGTCAGGGAAAAAACACGCCGAGTTGCTTTTCGATTACTTTATGAACGATTATATTCGCGATAACCTGCCTGCCGGGATTATAAACCGGGAATATTTCCATTACGATTTCAAATCGAAATCGCTTCAAAGAGGATTAAAAGAAAGGTTTGATGTTGTGAACTGAAAAGTGGTAAGTGATAAGTGAGAAGGGGGACAAAGAGAAGTGAGACAAGGAGTCGCCAAATGACCACCGAATGACCACGAATGACAACTGAATGACAACTGAATGACAACTGAATGACCACGAATGACAACTGAATGACAACTGAATGACAACTGAATGACCCCGAATGACAGCTGAATGACAACTGAATGACAACTGAACGACAACTGAATGACCACGAATGACAACTGAATGACAACTGAATGACAACGAATAACCACCGAATGACCACCATTAACCATTAACCAATAATACTTCAACTTCGCTCAGTGTCCGCCACTAACCACTAACCATTAACCTTCATCCATACCCCAAAAAACCATGTTTAAAACAAACGAATACTTCGACGGAAACGTAAAATCTATTGCTTTTGAAATGCCCGACGGCCCTGCTACCATTGGCGTAATGGCTGCTGGTGAATATAATTTCGGGACAGCTTCTGTTGAATATATGACCGTTACTTCTGGCGAACTAAATATAATGCAACCAGGTGAAACCGAATGGAAATCGTACAAGCCATTCGAAACTTTTGTTGTTGAAAAAGGGGTAACTTTTAAAGTGAAAGCCAATTCCGACACAACATATTTGTGCTTGTATCGTTAAATTCCGCCCCTCGAATACGGTGTAACGGATTGATCGGCAAAAGCACCTTCGAGGAATTTGTAATACCCAGCCACGGCTATCATGGCTGCATTATCAGTGGTAAACTGAAATTCAGGGATATGCACTTTCCAGCCTGCGCTTGATTGCATATCGGATACTGCATTTCTCAATCCCGAATTAGCCGAAACCCCGCCAGCAATTGCAATTTCTGTAATCCCTGTTTGCTGGCTGGCCAGTTTTAGTTTTATCATCAGCGTATTTACAATTGCCGATTGGATAGACGCACACAAATCGGGCAAATTGTTTTGTATAAACAATGAGTCTTCTTTCAATTTATCCCTTAGGAAATAAAGGATCGATGTTTTTAACCCACTGAAACTAAAATTCAGCCCTGGAACATTTGTTTTTGCAAAAGCAAAAGCATTTGGATTTCCATTTAGTGCAAATTTGTCTATCAATGGTCCGCCGGGATATTCCAATCCCATAATCTTTGCCGACTTGTCAAAAGCCTCACCAGCAGCATCATCTATGGTTTGGCCAATAATCTGCATTTCGTTAAAGCCTTTTACTACAACAATTTGTGTGTGCCCTCCCGAAACCGTGAGGCATAGAAAGGGGAATTCCGGTAATGGTTTTTCTTTGCCAGGTTGAATTACAAAATGAGCAAGGATGTGGGCTTTAAGATGGTTTACTTCAACAAGAGGAATGTTTAAACCAAGCGCAAATGATTTGGCAAATGAGGTGCCGACCAATAAAGATCCAAGCAATCCCGGCCCACGGGTAAAAGCAATCGCATGTAAGTCAGTTTTTCTTACATTTGCATCTTTAAGAGCCTTGTGTATAACAGGAATTATATTTTGCTGATGCGCCCTCGACGCAAGTTCCGGGACAACACCCCCAAAAGCTTTATGTACCTGTTGGTTGGCTATGATGTTTGAGAGCAATACGTTGTCTTTCAGCACCGAAGCCGATGTGTCGTCGCAGGATGATTCGATTCCGAGGATATAAACAGGCATAAACATAAATTGAATTTATCGTTAGTTTATCTTTTTGCTTTGAATGCGCAAGATCAAAAAACGAAAGAAATTATTCATTTTTTTAACTGCAAAAGTATCAAAAAACCGGTTGGCATACTATTGATTGTATTGCTGTTCCTGCTGCTAACGCCGCTGGCCGCTTTTCTATTGCTTCGCACAGCACCAGTACAAACCTATTTGGCGCATAAAGCAGCCAATTTCCTCTCAAAAGAATTGAATACCGAAGTTGTAATTGGCAATTTCAGGCTTAACTGGTTTTTGGAAGCCGTTATTACGGATATCAAGATTTTGGACAAGCATAAAAATATTATATTGCAGGCAAAAAAAATCAGGGCCGATGTAAAATCCATAGATTTTAAATCCCATAACTTACACATAAAGGAAATTTCGCTCGGGAATGCCGATATTAACCTGATTTATTACCTGAATGACAGCAGCTTAAACCTTCAGTTTATTCTTGATAATTTTGCTTCCACAGGGCCAAAAGATACCACTCCTTCTGCTCCTTGGATACTTAAAGTTGATAATGTGATGCTTAAAGAATCCCATTTCGCTTTGCGCGATGAGCGATATATGAATCCCGGCAAAGGCATAGATTTCTCTGATATGGATTTCGCAAAATTAAATATTGAAGTGAAAAATATCCAAATCCATGGCGATACAATCCAAGGTGATATCAAACATTTGGCGCTCAAGGAAAAAAGTGGTTTCAGGATCGATGATTTTTCAACCAATGCCATTGTTTGCCCTCGTGGCTTGAATGCCGATAAACTTCAGATTACCACAGCCAAAAGTCGATTATCAATGAATCTCAAATTTGAATATAATAATTGGGATGCCTATGACTATTTTCTTGATAGTATTAAATTTACCGCTCAGATAAAGCCTTCGCAGCTCGATATGCGCGATATAGTCTCCTTTGTTTCCGATTTGGATGGCATGGATGATTTAGTTGATTTTTCGGGTAAAGTCAGGGGCACCGTTTCCTCTTTTAGTGCCAAAGATTTTCAGCTTTCTTTAGGCAAACAGACCTCCTTCAAGGGCAATATAATCATGAATGGTTTGCCAAACCTGGAAGAGACTTTTATAAACCTTAAAATTGACGAGTTTTATTCTCACACCGATGATATCGGTTCGATAACGCTTCCCTACTCGGAAGGTGTGAACAAAATAAAAATGCCTGTTGAAATGACGAGGCTTGGCACTGTTGGTATCAATGGCCGTTTTACCGGGTTTTATAACGATTTTGTTTCAAAGGCTACATTTGTAACAGATGTGGGGCAGGTAACAACCGATATTTTGCTAACCAATAATAAAGCTGCCAAGAACATTGAATATGATGGGAAAATACTAGTAGAGACGTTTAATGCCGGCAAAATGCTTGACATTAAGCAATTAGGAACTCTCAATCTTTATGCAGCCATAAAAGGGAAAAACTTTTCGCTCGAAAAAGCTGATTTGACAATTAAAGGTGAAATCACAAGGTTGCAATACGAAGGCAATACCATTGGTTTGATTAACGTTGACGGGTCTTTCAAGCAAAAGCAATTTGCGGGTGGAATATATATTAACGATAAACTACTAAGCCTTGATTTTAATGGTTCAGCCGATTTTTCCGACACCTTGCCTTCCTTCGATTTTGTAGCCGAATTGGAACGTGCCGATTTGAATAAACTTAATCTAATAACTTCCGATTCCGTTGTAACACTTGCCACAAAAACCAATTTTAAATTTCAGGGAAATACAATCGACAACTTGATTGGATCCTTGCGTTTTGAAAACACAACCTTTACTCTTGGTCAGAGAACATTGAACATGGATGAACTTTCTGTTCTCACAAAACCAATGGAAGATGGAGGCAAACGAATGGAACTCAAGAGCGATTTTGCGAATGCGGTTTTCTCTGGCCAATACACTTTTGACGACATGGCCGAATACTTGACTATTGCCTTTACCAATTTCCTGCCATCACTGTCAAACGTACAGAAATTGCCAGAAAGGATTAATCGCGGGCGTTTTGAATATACGATTCAATTATACCAAACTGATTCCTTGACTTCTATGTTTGTTCCCTGGCTGAAAATGGATCCACAAACAGTAATTTCGGGAAAGTTTGAGCCTGGACTTGGGCTAATAAACGTCAACGGGCATTCGCCTTTGCTTGTTTTGAATGGGTTTGCGCTTCACGATTGGACTATTGTTGGTTCATCGGACAATAAACAGCTATCAGTTGCAATGGATTGCAGTAAAATAAACACATCTGAAGAGGATAAACCCGATTCGACCATTAAAAGTATCGAACAGTTCAAATTGACTGCAGTTGCCGCTAACGACAGCGTGAAATTTGGTATTAAGTGGGACGATTTTAAAATTCCTGACCATAACAAAGGATATCTTTCTGGTGCAATTTCATTTGTGCAAAACCCACGCCTTGCTTTGAGGTTCGACCATGCCGAAATTATGGTAAACGATACTGTGTGGACATCAATACCCGGAAACCTTGCCATTATTGATACTTCGTATATTGAAGTAACTAAGATGGGGTTCACAAATAAGGAAAACCATATATTCCTGAATGGTATTGCATCCGTTGACCCATTAAGTGAAATGGAACTTGATATAAAAGGGTTCAATATCTCGCAGACCGATGTTTTGACCGAACAAATGGGTATTGATTTTGATGGATTTGTGGATGGGAAACTGAAAGTTTCGGAGTTATTTGCCGTTCCGCGTATTTCGGCTGATATCAATATAACTGATTTCGGATTTAACCACGAAGGCCTGGGAGATGCCGAACTAAAAAGCTATTGGGACAGCGACAAAAGCCTTATTGGTGTTGATATGAAGGTTGTGTATGTTGGCAATGCCGGTACGCATTATCCCATAAAACTTCTCGGAAGTATATACCCCGAAAAGGAACATGACAATTTCGATTTAAAGGCTGATATAGATAATTTGAAATTGAAAACCATAGAGCCATTCCTCGAAGGTATTTTTTCGAGGATGCGTGGGTATATATCTGGTGCTTTGACTCTTACAGGCGATTTTTCGGATCCGGTACTCAAAGGGAAGGTGAAACTTATGCGGTCCGAACTATTGGTCGATTATTTGCGGACTTCCTATTCTTTTACGGGCGATTTTAATTTCGATAAAGATTTGATGTGGTTCCAGGATCTTGTGCTTACAGATACTACCATGAGCACAGGTGTAGTCTCAGGTTATATCCACCATAAAGCTTTTTCGGAATGGGCACTCGATATTTCTCTTAAAGCAAATAATCTTTCGGCACTCAACACGCCTTATAATCCAAACGAAGCCTATTATGGCAGGGCAAAAGCAAGTGGCACAATGACTATTAAAGGGCCAGTTGACGATCTGATTTTGAAAGCGAATCTAAGCTCCGAAAAAGGGACGGGCGTTTTTATACCCATAAGTTTTGCGCGTAACATCTCGGAAAACGATTTTATCCAATATAAGCAACACAATGAAATTGATAAGGATAAACAAATTGTCCCAGAAGAACCTTCGGCACTTTCGCTGCAACTTGGCCTCAATGTTACCCGGAATGCCAACATCGGAATTATACTGCCGTACAATATGGGCAACATTGATGTGCGTGGCGATGGCTTGATAAATATGGGGATAGATACACGCGGTGATTATTCCATGTTTGGCCAGTTTGTTATGGATAACGGTGATTTTTTATTCAATTTCGAAAATATCCTAAAGAAGAATTTCCAGATTCAAAAAGGGGGTGTAATTACTTTTAACGGCAGCCCTTTCGACTCGGATATTAGGTTGCAGGCAGTGTATAAAGTAAAAACAACATTGGCTGGCTTACCAGAAATTGCGGGATTGCCGAAAACTACCCGCCTGAATGTGAATTGCTTGGTTTCGCTTTCGAATAATTTATACAATCCTGATATTAATTTTAGTATAGCTCTGCCCGATGCAAGTGAGGAAGTAAAACGGGCAATTTTTGCCATTGTTGACACCTCAAATGCACTTGAAATGAACCAGCAGATGATTTCACTTCTAGTGCTCAATACGTTCAGCTCTTCATCAGGGATTTCAACCTCAGGAGCTTCGCTTGGAATTTCATCGTACGAGATTATTAGCGCACAACTAAGCAAGATGCTTTCGCAGATTTCGAAGGATTTTGATATAGGTGTAAATTACCGCCCCGGCGATCAGATTTCGCCTCAGGAACTGGAATTGGCACTGTCAACGCAGCTATTTAACAACCGTGTTACCATCGATGGAGCTGTCGGACAAACAACCAATATTTCGGATCAATCCACGCAATTTATTGGCGATGTGTTGGTTGAGGTAAAAATTACAGAGGATGGCAGGCTTGTAGGTAGAGCCTTTAACCGGACAAATACAGCACTTGATTATTCTGGATATTCTCCCTATACCCAAGGTGTTGGGATTGCATTCCGCAAGGAATTCAACACTTTTAAAGAATTATTTACTCGAAAGAAGAAATTGGAAATACAGAAAAAGTAATAAATGCTTCGATATTCAAAACAGATCCTTTTCGTTTGTCTTTGAGCTATGGTTGATCAGCAATAGCTGAAATCATCTATAACAACTATAATTACTGTTGTTTAAGTTTATTGAAGAGCTGCTATTTCCTTGTTTAATGATCATTACCATTAACCCAACTTGAGTCATAAACTTTAGACTAATAAAAAGGTGATTTTCTATAATACTGATAACGAGCAGTATATAAAATCAGCCTAAAAATATTTTTCGATTTTATATTTTCAAGTACCTGATAATCAATAGGTGATTTTTTGAAAGTTGATTGTAGTCCCCGAAAATGATTTTGTTTATCAATTTTTTGTTTATA
>CAIRHD010000541.1 GCA_903878265.1 uncultured Bacteroidales bacterium
CCAATTTGCCAATCAACAAACCGTATGGGATTGCTGTGCATAAAGGAAAAATCGTGATTTGCGACACATTTACCCATGGCTTGGTTATTATTGATATGACCTCAAATACTTTTACCCCTTTTATACCAACAGGGAAAGGTGAGTTGAAAATGCCTGTAAATTGTTTCATCGATGACACAGGGTATTTATATGTTGCAGATTCCGACAGAAAGCAAATTGTTGTTTTCGATGAAAATCACAAATATGTTACCAGTTTTGGGGAAAAAGATAACTTTAAACCGGTGGATGTTTTTGTGAAAGGTGATAAAATATGGGTTACAAACCTCTTAGGCCATCAGGTTCATGTTTACACCAATGATTCGGTATTTGAGCTGCTGAATACTTTTCCCAAAGTAAACAAGGACAATCCAAAAAGTTTATTCTCGCCAACCAGCATTTTTATTACTGATAATCAGGTGTATGTTACCGATTTCGGTGATTTCAAAATAAAAGTTTATTCGCTCGAAGGCGAATTTATCAGGTCGGTAGGCAGTTACGGACAAGGGATCGGACAGTTTTCGCGCCCAAAAGGGATAGCCGTTGACAGGGATTCGAACTTGTATGTTGTTGATGCCGGATTCGAAAATACCCAAATATTCAGCAGTGAGGGGAAACTGTTGATGTTTTTTGGGGGCAGTTATAAAGGGCCTGGCGATATGTGGTTGCCAGCCAAAGTTACCTTGGATTATGATAACCTGAAGTATTTTGAAAAATTTGTCGATCCAAGTTTCAATTTGAAATACCTCGTGTTTGTATCCAATCAATTTGGGCCGGATAAAATTTCAATTTATGGCGCTATTGAACCTGCAAAAGCGGGTCAGAAAGTTATTAGACCTCAAAACAATAAAAAAAGAACCACACTAGGCCCTATGTTTTAGCCAATTTCAATGCAACTCAAGTAACCTAGATTACCAAAATGACTAACAGAAGTGCATTTATAAGACCGAAGGTTTATAAAAGGATGCTTCCTTTTTTATCAGTTGTGTGCTTTTTGGTTTACATATCTGGATGCTCGACCGCCAAAAATTATAAAACACTTTCATTTTTATTCGATGGTGTTCCAAACCCAGCAAGCGAAAATTCTGTGATGGCTGAGGATACACTCTCCCATACAGTTACCGCAGCCGTGGCTCAAGATTTGGTTTTAGCAGATGCGACACCCAAAATACAGCCCCATCCGCCCTATCACGACAGGCAATGTAGTGCCTGCCACGACCAAAGTACAATGGGCAAGTTGCTTAAACCCCTTCCTGAACTTTGTTATCATTGCCATGAAGATTTTGGCAAAAAATATAAAGTTTTACATGGCCCAATTGGTGGTGGACAATGCAATATGTGCCATAGTCCACACATGTCGGCCAACCAACATTTATTGACACGCACCAATCAGTTACTTTGTCTTTATTGCCATGATTCCAAGGATATTTCGAAAATTGGAACCCATCCTGAAACAAAAGATGCCGACTGCCTTGCTTGTCACAACCCACACGGTGGGGATGATATAAATTTATTGCGCTAAGCTTATGTGCCAAAAATTCAAATACAAAGTTTTGATGCCAATCTTTTTGGTGTTTTCTTGTAATGCTTTTGCACAATATAGCAACAATTCCTTGTATTTCTGGAAATTACATTCAATTTCGGGAGAAGCCATAATAAATGGACATTATCGCGAACAGGAAAGGATTGGTATGGGGATATACGAATACCAGAAGAGTTCGTACCTTTCGGGAGGCATGTTTTTAAAATCCACGAGTTCCATTCTTCATCAAAATTTTTTAACACTGGATATCGATGCTGGATATATGCCCGAAACAAGCCGTGACAATTATATTTTTATACCCGATCAGGCCGAAGTGCGCACCATGAAGAAATTAGGTGGAATAAGTGCTTCGTTTTTCAAAGATAGAACAATTACTCTTAATGTTTTCGGCAACTACGAAGAGCGGTATTTTGCCCGTGAAAACCTAACGGATGTAAAGGCAACAGATCAATACTTGGGTGGGACAATAAATTATAGCAATAAATTTTTGCCATTGACCCTTAATTTTAAGAGTAAAAAATGGAACGAAAAAGAAGTACATTCCGAAAGGAAAATTACACTCGACCAAAAACTATTCGACGCCAGGCTGAACAAATCGTTCACTAAAATTGACAAGAACGAATTCCGCTACTCGCACGACGAAAATGCAAATGTGAACTTGTATTCGTACCTGATTGCCAATACAATAGACAACATTGACTTTGTAAGCCACATAGTACCTGATACAAAGCAGAAATATAGTTTTAACACCATGCTTTCCAACTATAACCAACATGGGAACTTGAATTTAAAACGGTTTCAGGCTACGGAGGCCATCAATATACAATTACCTGCTAATTTTGCTTTTTTCGGAAATTATAATTTTTACAATGTTCACCAGCCCTTGAGCGGCTTTACACAAAATAGCGTGAACATTGGCCTCAATCATAAACTTTTTAGCAGCCTGCAATCAAGGCTCAATTACGACTTCAACAAAATTAACCATACAGCTTATAAGGAATCGAACTGGAAACCGGGCTTTGACCTTAATTACACCAAAAAAATACCAAAAGGGCAGTTATTGGTTTCGTATAGATTCGACAGATATCACCAGGATTATTATTCAGAGCCTGTTTTGTTACATATTATCAATGAGCAATATGCGTTGTCCGACAATGCAATTGTGTTGTTAAGACTTGCCGACATTGCTCTTCAATCGGTTGTTGTAAAAGACGCAAATGGAGCTTTGATTTATGAAAATGGGCTTGATTACATACTTCTTGAAAGGGGCAAATACATCGAAATCAGAAGGATACCAGGAGGTTCCATTGCAAACGGGGCAACCGTGCTTGTTGATTACACTGCCACACAGCAAGGAGCTTATAAGTACGATGCCAATACACATGTGTTTTCATCGATTGTTTACTTGTTCAAAAATGTGCTCTCTTTTAATTATCGGTTTTCCACACAGGATTACTCGAATATTGAAAAAACAGAATTTGTAACCTTGAATTTTTTCACTCAAAACCTTGTTGGTTGTCGCATCGATTTCGATTTTGTTACAGCAGGTGCCGAGTATGATAACTACAAAAGCTCCATACTTCCTTACCGCATGATGAGGTATTATCTGAATTTCCAAAAAGGCTATGGAAAAAATTTGATGCTAATGCTCAATGGCAACTTACAGGAATATGTAATGCTTGACGAACCCGAACCAAAATACCAGGAATATATGGATATTACAGGCAAAGCCAATTATTCCCTTTTGAAACAAACACAGCTCAACCTCGATTTGATGTACCGCAAACAGAAAGGGCGGGGCATCGATCTTGACTTGCTTTCATCGAAACTCGAAATTACATCGGCCATGAACCGCCTCTATTTAACATTTGGCTTGGAAGTGTATAGGCGTAACTATGTTGGCGAAACAATCAACTTTAAAGGGACTTACATCAAAATTATCAGAAAGTTTTAACCATGGAAAAATCGTTTCTCTTGCTCGCTCTGCTGCCGGTTTTGTTAATAACTGGGTTTCTTGGTAACTGGAAGTCAAATGCCAAAGAATCAGCATCTGTAATACCTGCAGATTTTTTAAAAACAGGCGAAAATCCTAAATGCGTTGATTGCCACAGCGATTTGCTGGAAAGCAAAGTTGTGCATAAACCTGCCTCGGAATCTTGCGAGTCGTGCCATGCCGTCGATATTATCGAGCATACCAAAAATGGCGTCCGCGGATTAAAACTCAAAAAAAAAGCCCCTGAATTGTGTTTCGGCTGCCACAAGGATAAAGAAGTACAATTTAGTGTTTTGCGAAATGTACACAAAGCGGTTAATGTTTCTAAAAGTTGCAACAATTGCCATTCTCCCCATTCGTCCGACGAGAAGAAAATTTTGCAAATGGAGCAAAAACAGTTGTGCCTTAGTTGTCACGATAATGAAGTAAGTGCCTTAGGCAAAAAAATGGTAAATATCAAAAGACTACTTGAAAACAGTAAATTTATTCATCCACCAGTCGAAAAAGGATGTGTTGTTTGCCATGCTCCACATGGATCAGAAAACAATTATAATTTAATAAGCTCTTTTCCAACAGGCAATTATGTTCCTGCTGTTAGGGATACTTTTGCCCTTTGCTGGGAATGCCACGACAGTGATTTGCTGGAAGTTGAAAAAACCGATGCTGCAACCAATTTCCGAAATGGGGATGAAAACCTACATTTTGTTCATCTAAATGGAAAAAATTCCAGGTCTTGCGTGATGTGCCATAATGTACATGCATCTGCTAATGAACATCTTATTGAAGATAAAGTGAAGTTTGGCGATTGGAGCCTTCCGATAAAATACACTCCATCTGCAATCGGAGGAACTTGTTTTCCTGGCTGTCATGGCACAAAAACTTATACTCGATAAAAAATGATTGGGTTATCATTGACAACGAATTTCAGCAAATGTAAATTTAGGGACTATTTTTTTATGTTCCTGATTTTTGCATTTCAAAATGCTTATTGTCAGGGATATAGTGGCAAATTATTGGGCAACCAATACGCAGATGTAATAAAGCTGGCAGACGATTATTTAATTCAAGAAAACTATTTAGGGGCATTAAATGAATATGAAAGGGCTTGGGACTTATATCCCAGGCAAAAATATTCCGAAAAAAAAATAGACCAGATATACCGGACTTTGGCAAATACGCCTTTGCTTAAAACATTGTATGAAAAATCAATAAACCTCGGTGATAGCTGTTTTATGGCCAACGATTTTAGAAGTGCAGATATTGCATATTTTAATGCACTAAAACTTGACCATTCAGCCCAATATCCTAAAGATCAACTTATAGCTATATCAAAACTTTATATAGATCCTCAAAATGAAACACGTTGCAGGGTACTTTTTATCCGTGGCGAAAGAGCCACTATCAGGGAAAAGTATGATAACGCTATTAACTTTTACGAACTAGCACTGTTGATGAAACCTGCGGATACCTGGCTTTTGATGAAATTGGATGAAACTACTTCACAAAAAACCAAGTATATCGCAAGTATAGATAAGTATTCCAAATGCTTGAATTTTGCTGATATTCTTATAGAACAGAATAAGTGGGACGAAGCCCGTTCCGAGTATGCAAAAGCGGCAGCAATCCAACCCAAACAAAATTATCCGCAAGCCAGAATAGTGTTGATAGATCATTTGAAAAAAAATAGCGGCACGAAACTACAATCATATCAAATCCTTATCGCCACAGCCGATAATTTTTTTAAGCTGGAGGATTATGAAAATGCAGGAAACCAATACCAGGAAGCGGCAGACTTGAAGCCGGGTGAATCGTATCCAAAAAATATGTTGAAGAAGCTGAAACACCTTTCCTCACAAACCAATGCACAAGTAACCAACTACGATGCGGCAGTTACCAATTCCGATATTCTGAGCCTTGCATCAGATGAAAAAGCGGCCTTGATCGGTTACCAACGTTGCCTTTTAATCCAGCCTGACGATAATTATGTTAAGTCGAGAATTCGTGAACTTACCAGTAAACATGCAAAGTTAATCGAGAAAGATGATCCATACAGTTTGGCTATAAATAGAGGCATAAGCTCTATGGAATCAGCTAATTATACTAAGGCATTATCTGAATTCCGCTATGCTTCAAGAATCAAACCCGGAGAAAAATTGCCAAATGATAAAATACTGGCGATCGATTCGATTCTTGAAAATCAAAAAAACTTGTTGGAACTGAAGACGGCTATCAAAAACCCCGTTTCCAAGCCCACTGATAAACAGTTTGAAGCGAAAACTATTGCTGGAAATAGAACTGAAGCCAAGACGATTGAATACCCTCCAAACAGTTCAACAATTGCAAACAAAACAATCGAAAAAAGCCTAATTGCAAATCAGGAAGAATATGATAAAGCCATAGCATTTGCCGACAAAGCTCTAGATGGGCAGAATTATGTTGATGCGCTGAAAGGGTATAAAGCAGCAATATCGCTTAAACCCAACGAGAAATACCCACAAGAAAAAATTACTTCTATCAATAGTGTATTGGGGCAACAAAAGGCTTTGAAGACCAATTACGAAAGGTCATTGGTTTTAGCTGACCGACAGTTCCAAGCTAAACAGTTCGAGGAAGCGTTAATCAACTACCGGACGGCAAGTAAAAACAATCCTGTTGCAACTTATCCCAAAGAGCAAATTGACAAGATAAACTCCTTGATGGTACAAGAAAATAATATAGAGCAAGGTTATGAAAATAAAATTGCTGTTACCGATAAATCCTTTGTGCAAGAGCGAATACTTGCAGCAAACACTTTTAAGAGTGAGACGAAAAAAGCCCAGGAAAACTACAATAAAGCTATCAGTACTGCCGAAAAGGCTTTCGCGACCAAGGATTACAAAGCGGCAATCGAAGGGTATCAATCCGCATCAAAGTTAAAGCCTATCGAAAGCTATCCTAATGAAAGAATTGCGTTTATTAATGAAATGATTTCGACGAATATCAAAAAGATTGATAAACAATATGTTGAGTATATCATCCAGGCCGATGAGTTTTATCAGAATCAAGAGTTGCTGGTGGCAAAAAAAGCGTATGAACTGGCGTTAGCACTAAAACCAGATGAACGTTATCCGAACGATAGAATTATCGAAATCTCCAACTTGCTTATTGCCAAAGCCAAAGCTGAAAAAGAAGAATATGACAATGCAATTTTTGGAGCCAATAAAACATTTCAAGAAAATGACTTAGACCTCGCAGCGCAACTATATTTAGCTGCCTTTGCCTTACAACCAAAAAATCCATATCCAGGGCAGATGATAGCAAAGATAAGGAAATTGCAAATGGAAAATTCGGTTGTTGAGGTAACATCCGAAGTGTTTATCTTGAAAAAAGAAACAGAAAAACAATTCTTCTTTGACCCAATTGATTACAGTTTGAGGAAGAGAAACTGCATTATAATCAGGGCGCGCACAACGGACAGTCTGCAACCCAAATTGATAGTTAATTATGGCCGTGAAAAAGCAAAAAGCGGCGGTATGGTGCTTAAAAGCATAGATTCGCGTTTGTACAACGACTTTGCAATAAATGTCAGCGTACAAGATAAATGGTTTCGTGAAGACAACAACTGGTTGAGCCTCTACGCCGAAAATGGTGATTTGGAAATTTCGAGCATTAAAATTGCGCAATTGAAATAGCGATGATGGTTAATGTTTTTTCGAACAAGCGAATTTGCTAAATTTGGGCGAGAATTTCACATCAATCAGAACCTTTAGAAAAGCCATGGTCTGCCTATGTAAACTTGTCCCAAAACTAATTGGTGTGTACTTATTCAAAACAGAGTCAACATTTTGAATCGTTTACTGCAATAGTTTTATATCACAGTCAAAAAAATCTCCTAACCATCTGTTGCTAAATCGCTATTTTTGCACGATTATAATTTCCAAACCATTCAATTATGGCTGTTGATTCCATCATTTATCTTGAAGACGTGTCTGTTTATCAGCGTGATAACCTTATTTTGTCGAATGTTTCGCTTAGTATCCATAAAAGTGAATTCGTATATTTGGTTGGCAAAACAGGTACAGGAAAGAGCAGCTTGATGAAAACGCTGTATGCCGATTTACCTTTGCGCGAAGGGAAAGCTGAAGTTGCAGGGTTTAGCATCCCCACTTTAAAGCACAAAGAAATTCCTTTTTTGCGACGTAAAATCGGAATTGTTTTTCAGGATTTCCAGCTGCTTAACGACCGTAGTGTAAACAACAACCTGATTTTTGTGATGAAAGCAACCGGTTGGAAAGATGAGGATGCCATGCGCCACCGCATGAACGAGGTGCTCGATAAAGTGGGATTGATTACCAAAGGCTTTAAAATGCCACACCAACTTTCGGGTGGCGAGCAGCAACGCGTTTCCATCGCGCGCGCGCTAATAAACGATCCCGAATTGCTTCTTGCCGATGAGCCAACAGGAAACCTCGACCCCGAAACTTCGGACGGCATTATGCAAATACTGTTCGATATCAGCAAAGCAGGCAGGGCCGTTTTTATGGCAACACATAATTATTCTCTGCTACGGAAATATCCTTCCCGTATCATAAAATGTGAAAATGGCAAACTTATCGAAATTGGTATCGGCATGATTGGCATAGGCGAAGAGTGATGATTTTCAGCACAATAAATCGTCTGATAAAGAATAAGGTCGGACTTTTACAGATTTATTGGAATCGCATCTTGCAAATCCAATATAAAATCTTGAATTGATTAAGTACTTTTGTTGAAACACTGTATTGAAATGCAAAACAGTGCTTTTTAACCTTTTCTTTTTAACCTTTTACTTTTGATTTTTGACCTTTTCCTTTTGACTTTTGTCCTAATACTGTTTTCCTGAAAAAAACATCTGAAAGATTTACCACATTAAAAGATTAAACCCAAAACCCCAAACCTTCAGTTTTCAATGCTTCGCTACACCTTAACCCGCCTTACTTATGGAATTCTGGTACTTTTGGGAGTAGTAACGCTTATATTTTTCTTGTTTAATGTATTGCCTGGCGATCCTTCAAGGATGATGCTTGGGCAACGTGCCGATATAACTTCCGTAGAAGCGATCAACCGTGATTTGGGCCGCGACAAACCCATGGCAGTTCAATATCTTAGCTTTTTGAATGATGTTTCACCTGTATCTTTTCATAATGTTAAAGATAAAACGAGTGCCTTTTATTTTGATATTTTACGCTATCCATCAGCATTTCAATTTCTTAAAATTGGAAATTCGACAATTGTGTTGAAAAAACCTTATCTACGACGCTCCTACCAAAGCAAACGACCCGTTTCCGAAATTCTCGCCGAAGCATTTGTCCCAACCATGGTACTTGCAACAGTTGCCATGATAGCTGCTACAATTATCGGTTTAATCCTTGGCATTTTCAGTGCATTGCACAAAGATGGTTGGTTCGATCGTATTTCGCTCATTATAAGTATTTTGGGAATGTCGTTGCCGTCTTTCTTCGCAGCCATTTTAATAGCCTGGTTGTTTGCTTATGTTTTGGCCGATTATACAGGATTAAGCATGTTTGGAAGCCTTTACACGGTTGACGATTTCGGCCGCGGCGAATATATTGACCTCAAAAATCTTATACTTCCAACTGTAACATTGGCTATAAGGCCATTGGCAATAATCACCGAACTTACACGCAGTTCAATGCTCGATGTAATGACCCAGGATTATATACGAACTGCCCGGGCAAAAGGTTTGGGTATGTACAAAATAGTTACACGTCATGCTTTAAAAAACGCATTGAACCCCGTTGTTACCGCCGTATCTGGCTGGTTTGCTTCATTGATGGCAGGTGCGGTGTTTGTTGAATACATTTTCGACTGGAAAGGGGTTGGCGTTGTGATAGTTGACGCACTCGAAAAATACGATTTTCCTGTAATAATGGGTTCTGTATTGTTTATTTCGGTTTTGCTAATTATTATTAATATTTTTGCGGATCTAATTTATGGAATTCTCGATCCGCGAATCCGTTACGCTTAAATAATTGTCAATCAAAATCATATAATTACAAAACCAAAAAAAATGAGAAAAAGAATTGTTGCCGGAAACTGGAAAATGAACAAAGATTTTCAGGACGCCGAAGATTTGATGTTCGAAATTGCCGATGAACTTGCCGATAAAGGCTCCGGCGAAACCGAAGTTATTGTATGTACCCCTTATGTTTATTTGGAAATGAGTTCCGATATTGCCGCCGAAAACGGATTTATGGTGGGGGCACAAAATTTAAGCCAATGGGAATCAGGTGCATACACAGGCGAAATTTCAGCATCCATGATTCATTCCATGGGGATTTCGCACTGCATACTTGGCCATTCCGAACGTAGGAGCTATTTTGGCGAAAACGATAAAATTATTTCAGCCAAAGTTGACCTTGCTTTAAAGAACAACATCATACCGATTTATTGCTGTGGCGAAGTTTTAGCCGAGCGTCAGGCCGAAAAACATTTTGATATTGTGAGGACCCAAATCACTGAAGCCTTGTTTCATCTTGGCAAAGAAGCTGTTAGTGAGGTAATTATTGCCTACGAACCAGTTTGGGCTATTGGTACCGGTGTTACTGCAACCTCGGCCCAAGCACAGGAAATGCACGCTTTTATCCGCAGTTTGCTCACCGAAAAGTATGGTTCCGATGTGAGTGAAGAAATATCAATATTGTATGGTGGTAGCTGCAATGCGAAAAATGCTGCTGAGCTTTTTGCAAATCCCGATGTTGATGGGGGCTTGATAGGTGGTGCTTCACTTATTGCTGCTGATTTTGTAACCATTGTGAATTCGTTTCGATAGATGGAATATGTCGAACTGATTTGCCATACAACGGCAGGTGTACATACTGCAGAACTGCTTATGGATGTGCTTGCCGATGCTGGTTTCGATAGTTTTGCCGAAAACGAGAACGGCACAATTTCCGCCTATATTCAGGATGTTCTATTCACAAACGATCTTGTGTCCCGGTTAAAATTGCCCGAATTTTCTGTGCTTTTGGCTTCGTATGAAATCAAAAGATTAGCCGATCAAAACTGGAATGCTATATGGGAGAGCCAGTATGAACCTGTGCTTATTGACGGAATTTGTATGGTTAGGGCACCGTTTCACGAAAAAATGGCCGGTATAGGCTTTGATATTGTTATCATGCCTAAAATGTCATTTGGCACTGCCCATCACGAAACCACAAAGCAAATGATCCAATATATGCTCAGTTTGCAGCTCGAAGGCAAATCGTTGCTCGATATGGGTTCGGGCACGGCTGTATTGGCGATACTTGCCCGAATGAAAGGCGCTAAACCTGTGTCGGCAATAGATAATGACGAATGGGCTTACAACAACGCGTTGGAAAACGTGCAGGGAAATAATTTTCCTGATATCGAGGTATTGCTAGGTGACAGTTCACTTTTGACCAATAAAAAGTACGATGTTATTTTTGCCAATATCAATCGTAACATTCTGCTAAATGATATCCCGACGTATCGTAAATGCTTGAATATAGGTGGAAAGCTATTTGTAAGTGGCTTTTATACCGAGGATTTGCCCAGCATTGAAGCGAAGGCAAATGAAACGGGTCTGACAATTATGTCGAACAGGGTCGAAAACAACTGGACTGCAGCTTGTTTTACGCTTTAGAACTTATGATTCATACTTTTTATCTGCAAAGGCTTCATTAACAATGAGGCCTTCGCTTTTATTCCTGCTCGTTTTAGGATTTGGATTCTGCATCATATACAACAAGCCTTTTTCAAAATTCCCAAATTATCAAATTACAACAATATCAGGAAAATGTGTACTTTTGCACCCATTTTACTAAAACTTCAATTACCTTAATAACCTATTATGGCAACAACCTCTGAATTCCGCAATGGACTTTGCATCGAATTCAACAACGATCTTTTCAAAATTGTAGAATTTCAACACGTTAAGCCAGGAAAAGGTGCAGCTTTTGTGCGCACGCGGCTAAAAAACCTTAAAACCGGAAAAGTTATCCCAAATACTTTTGATGCCGGTGCGCGTATTGATATTGCCCGCGTTGAACGTCGTCCATATCAATTCCTATATAAGGATGAAAACGGATATAATTTTATGAACACCGAAAATTTCGATCAAATTTCAGTTGATCAGGATTTGATTGATGGATATCAGTTTATGAAGGAAGGCCAGTTAGTAGAAATGATGGTACATGCTGATACAGAAACGCCATTAACCTGCGAACTTCCTGCTTTTGTGGAACTTGAAATTACATATACCGAACCTGGTTTCCGTGGCGATACTGCTTCCAACACATTGAAAAAAGCAACTGTAGAAACTGGTGCTATTGTGCAGGTTCCATTATTTATTGATGAAGGGACTAAAATCCGCGTTGATACCCGTACCGGCGACTATTTCGAAAGGGTAAAATAAGCCGTTTTGCAAACAACCAACGGTTTGCGTCTCGTTATAAAACACAACGGTTTTTATGCAATTCCCTTCACCCCTAACACTTGAAGAAACAGCTCGTTTTATCAATGCCAAATTCATTGGAGATGCTGATTTCACAATTACTGGGATAAATGAAATACACATGGTTTCGACCGGTGATATCACATTTGTGGATCACCCTAAGTACTACAACCAAGCCTTGTCGTCAAAAGCCAGTGTGGTTATAATTAACCAGGAAGTTGATTGTCCTATTGGTAAATCCTTGTTGTACCACAACGATCCTTTCGCTGCATATACATCTTTGGTACGAAAGTTTATGCCCTTTGTTGCATCAACGGCATCTGTTAGCCCTACCGCTAAAATAGGAGAAGGAACGGTTATACAACCTGGAGTATTTATTGGCAATCAGGCCGAAATTGGAAAAAATTGCATAATTCATTCAAATGTAAGTATTTACGATTATACTTTGATTGGCGATAATGTTGTGATTCATGCCAATAGCGTTTTAGGTGCAGATGCATATTATTTTCAACGCAAGCCCGAAGGCTACCGAAAACTAGAATCTTGTGGCAGGGTTGTAATTCAGGATAATGTAGAAATTGGTGCACTATGCTCTATCGATAGGGGTGTATCCGGCGATACAGTTGTTGGAAAAGGAACCAAATTCGATAACCATGTTCAGGTTGGGCACGATACCAAAATTGGATCCAACTGTTTGATCGGGGCACACACAGCCATCGCAGGCGTTACTTGTATTGAGGACGATGTGATTATATGGGCAAAAGTTGCGATAAATAAAGACCTTGTTATTGGTAAGGGTGCTATAATACTTGCCACTTCCGCAATCGACAAATCGCTTCCTGGTGGTATAACTTACTTTGGAAGCCCGGCTATTGAAGCCCGTAAAAAATGGAAAGAATTGGTAATGCTACGTAGATTGCCCGAACTTTACAGCAAACTTTAGGTCGAAACCCTATTTGAATTTATAAGTTAGAAAGTGCTCCTCAGAAATAAGGGGCATTTTTTTTTGAGAAATCAAGGCTTAACTTTTTCTTCTCCCGAACTGAAGTATAAGTCAAGGGCAACTATGATCGCAACCAAACCCCAGAATGGAACACTGGCTTTATCGGTGTTCAGGAAGTTATTCAAGGTGCCATGCACAAAATAGGTTATCAATCCCATGGTCGCTGACAATGCAAGTAACCGTGTTTGCCTGTTTAAAGCCTTTTTATAAACATTTAAACCTGTATATATTATGGTAATCAATAAAAACAACATACTCAACAATCCTGGAATCCCACTTTCAGCTAAAGGCCCGATGTACTCGCTATGTGCATTTCCATGATCTCCAAGGTTTGTGCTGATTATAGTTTTTTCTTTCGACCGCTGAAAAGGTGCGTATTCGAACTGGTAAGTACCTGGTCCCCAACCAACCAATGGCCTTTCTTCAAACATTCGCAAAGCAGCCTGCCACCTGTTTATCCGCTCAAGGTTTGAAGCATCAGAAGAAATATTGAGAATAGATTGAACGTGCTCAATAAAATTGGCTGAAGCATCCTGTTTGTTCTTTTCAAGTTTATCGAGTATCTCAAATTGAAAAGTAAAGAAAACTATTGCCAATCCTGTAATGGACAAGGCAATCCATTTGAATTTGATATGCAATTTAACCAAAACCAAAACCCCAATTGCAAAGCTAAGGCTCACCCAGGCTGCACGGCAAAAGGATAAGTAAAGAGCCATCAGCATTATCAGGACTGCAATTGCAGCAAAAATACGTTGATTTAGCGATACAGATTTATCCATTGCCATTCCAAACATCACCGGAATAAACAATGCCAGAATTACCCCGTAAGCAGTGTGGTCGTTATAAAATGGCGACATAACCCAATGACCGGATTTTTCGCTGAAACCAAAACCCATGTGGATATATGTTGTATAGAAAATTACAAGTATCAATGCCGAAACATAAGCCCACACAAACAAGCGGATATTCGTTTTTACCCGGAAAAGCATCAGCCCACCAAAATAAATCGGTATAATAAACCATAGCCGCGACAATAAATATTTGAACGAAACAATAGGAATGTCGGATGTAATGGCAGTAATAAGCATCCACGACAGGTTGAAAAGTATTGCCAATGTAATTGGGTGTTGCACAATACGGCCTTCAATTCCTCCTTCGAGTAGGATTTTTAAGATAAAAAAGAAAAGAATCCCAATCAGCAACGGTTCACTTGGGATCGAAATACTTACCCCCATATCGTAATTGCCAATATCAACCGCCAATGGGGTAACGAAAACAGCGAGTAATAGTATTTTTTCGAGGCTGAAAATATACAATACCAACATTATACATGCAATCGGAATAAGAATACCAAAATATATTTCTTTATATACCAAATAGGTATTGAGCAATACAAATATTGCTGTTGCAAAATATACAATTGATATTTTAAGTTTATCTGTCAAGGTGTGAAATTATCCAATGTTTGTATCCAATGCTGAAGTGCGGCGACGTTCGAGGAACGAGATTGCCAACAGGCTGAACAGCAAAGTTCCAGCAACAAAATAAAACAATACAAACAACCTTTTGGGATAGGATTTTTTATCTGCCACCAGCGGAGGTGTGACAATATTGACGAAAGTAAACCTTTTGTCAATATCGAAGCGGGCAACATCATATTTGCGCATTATTTCGCTGTATTCATTGGCTAAAGTGCTTATACGGCTGGTAAGATATAACAAATCGCCACTTTTTTCCATCATACCCTGTTTAAGTTTCTGAACATCTTTTGTACTGATGCTTCCACCACCACCGTCAACGGTGCGTAATTCGCCTCGGGTTATTTCCTGACTTTGGCCACCAACATCATAAACGCCATATATGGAGGTAATTTCACGATATTGGCTTTTAACTGAATCTATTTCAGCCCTTTTAGTGGTCAGTATTTTTTCCATTGCTACCACTACTTCCTTATATTTGATCATGTGGGTAGCCCGGATTTTTTCGTCCGTGAAAAATAATATGGCACTTACAATGTCCCTGGCCATAACAGGATCAACATCAGTTACGTTTACTTCAACGCTCTCGTATTGGGTTTTCGATATTTTTACATTTTGAGAATACGCATACTCCAATGCGGATGCAAAATACTTCTCATCTGCTGCAATCCCGTAATGCTTCGACAGGTCAAACTTTTTAATAACACTGTCGCGTACTTCCAAGGAATTGATCCACTGCAGCATTTGCTCAGTCTCACTTTCATCAGAATAAGGCATTACATTCGATGGATATACATAAGCCACTGACTTAAAGCGCGGTTTCATAATAAGCGGGCTTGAAACCACCAATGACACAAGAGCTGCAACAACAGCTAGAATAGTTAAATGCCATTTCCACTTTATGATTATTTGCAGCAAATTGGTATTATTAAAAAAATTATCCATTTGTGTAAGTTGCTTTACGTTTTTTGATTTGGTGTTTCGGTTAAAAGTCAATCCTGTAATTTTGGAAATAGGCGGATTTGTCATTCAGTTATAAGTTTGCTTGAGTTTCTGCAAAAATTCCGGGCTTCGTTCTACAAAAAAAATAACTATCATCCCTGACAACAGCGTACCTATTGTTGAAAGTAAAACAATTATCCAGGCAATCGGATATGCTTTTTTTTCGGATTTGTACGCATTTTCAACAATGAATTTTTGGGGGATTTCTTGAAATGCATCTATTTTAGCTTCTTCGTAACGCGCTTTAATGTAGCTTAATTGCTTTTTCTCATGTTCAAGTCCATCGCGTATCGAAACATAAGGTCCTCCATAAGTTGCTAGAACGCTCAATTTTGTATCGAGTGCATTTATACCGCGAGTATTCCCTTTTGCAATTTCCATGGCCAACTGCTGGTTCATCATTTCAGCCTGAGTTTCATAATCGTGAACACCAAGTTTCCTGAGTTGGGTGAGCGAATCTTCCATTTTCCGTACTTCGGCCTTTAACATCAAATATTCAGACTCTACAATTTTGAAACCCTGCATGGCACGCTCTTTTTGCATGTCGTTTTTTACCGAATCGAGCAAAGCGGCAATTTCGTTTGCAATATCGGCTGCCATCTGAGGGTCTTTGTCCAAAACTGAAATTTTAACAGCCATGTATTCAGTTCGTTTGAAAGAAATATTCGATTCAAACTTGTTGTTCAATCTGGTTTGCTGGTACTTTGAGCCAGGATTGATGCCGTAATGCTCGGCAAGTTTAAAAGTGCTGATAACCTTATTGCGGATTCTGCTCGAATTCAAAATCTGCAACATTTGCTCAGTTTGTTCGTCCTCACCAAATTGTAGAATATCCTGTTTTGCTATGGCATTTTCATTCAGAAGCGATTTGGAAATCGAATTACTCGAAGCAGGGTACATTATAACCGTTGACCTATATAATGGGGTGATGAAAAAACTTGATGAAAACACAGCCGCGAGCACAGCCGCTGCCACTCCCAGAATAAGCAAGGTTTTTCGCCATTTATAAAGGAAAAAGGCAACTTTGTATGAGTCGGTATAATTATTCGTGGAGTCATTCAACATAGGGTCATCCTCCGTATTTTGGGCTGCAAAGGTAGAAATTAATGGCTAAAAACAAATTAACGCAACAAGTTAGTTGAATATTACTTCAATGCCAATATCTGTATGCGTTTGAATATAAGGTTTCGGATATAGAACAAATAAAAGATTAAGGATATGCTATAAAAAACCCAACTGCCTAAAGCAGAAAACCTATTTATTAAGTACTACCTTTTCATTTATATATGTACACAATTTATCCGTGAAAATCAGTTGCGAAATGATTTCACGGATTGTATGCAATAAAGAACTCGCCAAATGTTTGGACTAAATCCACTTTTAAGTTGACTTTTGCCTTTTTTTGATCCAATCTATTCAGTTTGGATTTTTCTCCTTTAATACTTTCAAGAAAAATGTATGCACCTCTGAATCAGTAACATTTTGCACATAAGCCGAAAACCCATTAGCAATCACTTTTTCGATTAAAGGCATAGGCATAAATGGTGTTATCAGTTCAAATATTTTTCCGACTTGCATCTCGGTTGTCCTTCTAATCACCTCGGCTAATGGATGTTGTCCGGATTTAAGCATTTCGCGAGCATCCATTGTTTCACTGATTGATACTGCGTTGAACCATAAAGGTCTTTCTTGTACGTTGTTTATGCTCATATTTTTGTACATTTTGTTTTAGGCTGCAAAAATCACAGCAAAATAATAAAGTAAATTTGAATTCTATTTTCCATACGTAAGCAATCTCTGCTCGCCTTCAAGTGCCCTAAGATGAGTAAGATCCTGTGAAAACTCTATGGTTCCCATGTAGTTTTTATCTTTGTCGCGCAGAGGTAAATAAGTGATGTAAATGAACTTTCCTTGCATTTGTATCCAAAATGGGGCAGCATTTTCTTTGCCACTTTTAAAATCGTTAAGTATTTGATCTACAATGTGCATACTGTGTGGAGGATGGCACATGCGCACATCGCGGCCAAGAATTGCCCTATTGCGGTCGAAAATTCGGTGTTGGCCTTGAGTGAAGAATTTTACTTTGTCGTTTTTATCCACGAAGGTGATATCTACAGGTAACACATTAAGTAACAGTGTCAATTCATTAATAGTAAAACTGCCACTTGGCAAACGTACCATTCCACCCGAAAACTGGTTTTGCAGGTCATTAATCGTTGTTTCTACATTTTCGGGAAACCAATCTACAGTTGGGTCGAAAAGACAATATCCAATTTCGTTTGTTTGCTGCAAAATATCATACCATTCCTGATCGTTCAGTTCATCCATGGTCATCGGAAAAAGAATTTCTTCCTCCTTCATAATCATGTCGGTTATAGCTTTGGAAGCTGGCATTAGATCTAAATGGATGTTTTCATTTAATTCGTTAGCCTTTGTTCCTTTACTATTCATAAGAGTTTGAATAGCATTTTTCAGAAAAGCACGGGTTTCATCATGCTTGCCCCACATTACGGTTGGTGGCCCTGTAATACCTTTTGCTTCGAGGAAAGGGAAAAGCAGGTTTTCCTTGCGTTTGTAGTGCTTATCCACATCGGTAAGAGCATTAAAAATTGCAAGCATCCTAATAACAATTTCATCCTCAGAATTGTTACTATTTAGTTCAGCCTTTTTCTTTAGGTCGATATAAATACTGTTGAGTTGCAAAACTAATTTTTCGAGTTCACGGTTTTCTTTCTTAAAAGTATCGATTGGGTGGCCTGCAGGAATTGCTTTTGCATCGGAATGGTCGATATTCCCTTCAAGAACCATTGCATGTAGGTCGCAAAGTTTCAGAACTTCCTCTACTGGAAGACCTTCTTTGATAAGTTCCTGCTCAACCTCCACCACTTCGTCATAAGGGATGCCTTTGAGCAGTTCGGTCAGTTGTTTTTTAATTGCATCAGGAGCATCTCCATTATGCAATTGCAATATCATGTGCTTGAGCAGTTCTTTTCTGCTTTTGGAATTGTTTATTAATTCACTCATATACAGTTATTTATTTCAAATTATTATTGCTTTTGTAAACTCCAGGTTCCGCTATTATTATTTTAGACTAATTCTGTACAAAGGTATAGAATAATTTAAGTACACAAATACTTATATCAAAAATATTAGATTGAATCCGTTCTGAAAGTACTAATAAACCGAAACCTTCGATAAAAAGGGCAAATTAGCTGCTACCACTGGTTAAGCGAACTGAAAACGCAAACAAGGCCATGATGGACTTTGCTTTTGGCAAAAGCCATATATAAGCGAAAATTTTGCGACCTTTGCAGGGTTATTTACAAAACCTTGTACGATTGTGGGATTTTCGCTTATTACTTCATATCCAATTTGGTTCGTGCCATTATGTATCCTGGCGGGAACACTTTATTCGGCCTTGTTTTATTACCGTAAACAAGAAAATGATTTCAGCCTTTTAACAACAAAAATACTTGCAATCCTTCGGGGTGTTTCTGTTAGCCTTATCGCCTTTCTTTTACTTGCACCTTTGGTTAAAAGCACTTTTAGATATACCGAAAAACCTATCGTATTGCTTGCTTTAGACAATTCTGCTTCAATAACTATTGGTAAGAATTCTTCATTTTATAGAAACGAATTTGCCGAAAATTACCGCAACCTCGCCCAAAAAATGTCGAAAAAGTATGATGTAAAGACTTACACCTTTGGAGATAAGGTTTCTAAAGGACTGAATGCCACTTTTACCGAAAAGCAGACCGACATGGCGGAACTTTTCGCAGAAATAAAAGACCGTTATTCGAACCGCAACCTTGCCGCGCTCGTTGTTGCAAGCGATGGCGTTTACAACCAAGGTGCCGATCCATTATATATTACTGACGATGCGCCATATTGTATTTATACAGTCGCATTAGGCGATACAACACAACAGAAAGACCGGATTATTTCGAGGGTAAATTACAACCGGATTGCATTTCTGGGAAACGATTTCCCTGTAGAAATAAACGTTGCTGCCCATAGATGTACTGGCACACAGGGGAAAATCAGTATCTCATCAGGCGACCAGCAATTTTATAACGAGAATTTTCAGATTGATAACCAACGATATACCCACACTTTTACAACAAAACTCAATGCATCCAAGCCGGGTATGCAACGATACAGGATTGCAGTGTCAAACGTTGAAGGCGAAATAAGCACTGCCAATAATTATCAGGAAATATTTGTTGAAGTACTTGATGGGAGGCAAAAGATACTTTTACTTCAATCGGCTCCGCATCCTGATATTACTGCCGTAAAACAAGCCATCGAAAAAAACAAGAATTACACGGTCGATAATTTCATGCTCAGTGATTTTAATGGCTCAATTGGTTCATACAGTCTTGTAATTCTGC
This sequence comes from uncultured Bacteroidales bacterium, assembly GCA_903878265.1. Taxonomy (GTDB): domain Bacteria; phylum Bacteroidota; class Bacteroidia; order Bacteroidales; family UBA4417; genus UBA4417. Next base: position 19,902 of record CAIRHD010000541.1, read on the forward strand.
ATCAAATACCTTCGGTAAACGATGTCGGGTTTCAGGTTACCAGCCAATTAAAAAACTCATCGGTTCCCATTTTATATATTTTAGGCACCCAATCGAATATACCGGCCTATAACAACCTGATGACAGGATTGATGATACCACAAACGACAAGTAATTTTAACGAAGCAACTGGGATTTTCAACCCCGATTTCAGTCTGTTTTCGCTGGGAAACGAATTGCAGCAAATAATTCCAGAGTTTCCACCCTTGCATGTTCCTTTTAGCCAATACAAACCAGGACCCGCGACACAGATTTTATTATACCAGAAAATCGGAAATGTAAGCACAAAGATTCCTCTGATTTTATTTAATCAAGGTGTTGACCGGAAGTCTGCAACAATAGTGGGCGAAGGAATATGGCGTTGGAGGATGGCTAATTTTGCCAAAGTTGGGAACCAGCAGGCTTTTGATGACTTGTTTTCAAAGATAATTCAATATCTGGCGGTTAAGGAAGACAAGAGCCAATTTAGGGTGATGATGAAAAACAATATACCCGAAAACGAGGCGGTTGAAATTGATGCCGAACTATACAACGATAGTTATCAGCTTGTTAATGAACCAGAAGTAAACATTGTAATTACCGATGCGAATAAAAAGAATTTCCAATACTCCTTTTCCCGCAACTCCAATTCGTATTATCTCAATGCAGGAAGTTTGCCACCCGGTGAGTATTCTTACAAAGCTTCTGCTTCTTTTGGTGGTAAAACAATCCAAAAAACTGGCATGTTCACTGTTTTAGCCTTGAATATTGAATCATTAAACACCCTTGCCAACCACTTGCTCCTCAACAATATGGCCAATCGGCACAAGGGCGAAATGGTGTATCCGGCACAATTGAATAAAATCGAACAACTTCTGTCGGCACGAGACGACATGAAAACTATTGCCTATACCCAAAAACGCTACACCGATTTGGTAAGCCTTCTCCCCTACCTGCTATTGTTGCTCGGACTGCTTTCTGCCGAATGGTTTATCCGAAAGAGAAATGGAAGCTATTGAAGGGAGTGAATAATGAATAGGGAATAATGAATATGGAATAATGAAAAGTGAATTATGATTTACGTATTACGATTTACGATTAAACCCCATTAACAAATAACCAATTACAAATAAACTCCAATAACCAGTAACAAATAACCAGTAACAAATTACAGTAACGATTTTACATAAAAATCAAATTCAAGGAAAGCCAGTTTTTCAATAGTTCCCACAAATCATAAAAATATGCAGATAACTCACCATTCTTTTTAGCCTAAATGACTCCACAAGCCCTTTTTACCATTATCCTGCTAATTGCGATTGCTAGTTTTGCTTTCGAACAATGGATTGAATACCTTAATACCACCACCCGAAGCAACATCCTACCTGAGTGCTTGACTGGCTTTTACGACCAGCAAACTTATAGTAAACAACAAAATTACGAACGCGACAATTACAGGTTTGAACTGGTTTCGGAATCGCTTTCTTTTTTTGCCATTCTGGCATTGCTTTTGCTTTCAGGGTTCGCGTGGGTCGATGCCTTGTTACGGGGTTACACCGATTCGGCAATAGTTCAGGCATTGCTGTTTTTTGGGATATTGGGTTTCGTTTCGGATTTATTGAGTATACCCTTCGACATATATCACACTTTTGTGATTGAGGCTCGGTTCGGTTTTAATAAAACAACCCCAAAGACTTTTCTTTTCGACAAACTAAAAGGCTGGCTCCTGGCTGCTATTGTTGGTGGTGGAATACTTTCTCTTATCGTCTTTATTTATGAGCAATCGGGTGCTTGGTTTTGGATTTTGGCCTGGGTTTGTATTTCCGTATTCACACTTTTTTTAAGTTACTTTTACACCACACTCTTGGTGCCTTTGTTCAATAAACTTACCCCACTTCCCAAAGGCGAACTTCGCGATGCCATTGAAAAAGTTGCTGAGAAAGCCGATTTCAACCTCAGGGACATCAGCATAATGGACGGTTCCAAGCGCAACACACATGGAAATGCCTATTTCAGTGGCTTTGGCCGAAAAAAGAGCATTGTACTTTTCGATACATTAATCAACGACCATAGTGTTGATGAACTTGCTGCTGTGCTTGCCCACGAAATTGGCCACTATAAAAAGAAACACGTCCTAAAAGGATTGCTGTCAGGGATTTTGCAGACAGGGATTTTACTTTTTGTTTTATCGCTTTTGCTGAAAAGCCCTTTATTGGCTTTTGCATTAGGCGCCCAAGTTCCTTCTTTCCATATTGCTGTGGTTGCTTTTGGAATACTATACAGCCCTTTTTCGACTGTTTTGGGAATTGCGCTGAACGGCTTGTCGCGAAAGCATGAATACGAAGCCGACCGTTTCGCGCTAAGTATTTCGAAACCTGGGGCTTTGCAGGAAGCTTTAATACGGCTTTCGGTGAAAAACCTGAGCAACCTTACCCCACATCCCTGGTACGTTTTTGTCCATTATTCGCATCCTGCACTTTTGCAGCGGCTTGCGGCACTTAAATCGGCGGAACAGTACTAATATTGCCGCAAAATTATTAGGGGCACGATTTAAAACAAAAATGGAGTATTTTTGCGGCCTTGTTTTCTGAATCCTTAAAATTCATATTTGGTTTAAGAATGACATAAATTATCAATTAGGTATAGATTAATGCTTTCATTGCCAAGCTGATTTGATAATTTTAAACACAAATTCGTCATAGATTCCTACACCAGCAATCTCAATAAATCGGTCAATATCTAAATTTGCCATTCAGGAGAAGAACAATCCAGAATTAAAATACCATTTAAACCCAACATAGCAAACCGGAATTATGATTTCCAAAAATAAAAATCAAAAAGTGTGGAAATTGGCTGACAAGAACCGAAAAGTTATTGTTGGCCGGTTATTCGAGCTTGTTTTTAAGTGGTTTTATGTATCCAAATACTTTATTCAGAAATGGGTTCGCATACCTCGCGAAGCCCCACTTTGGATGAAAACGCTCTTGTTTTCAATGTATAGCCTGGCTTTTTTTTTATTGATAACATTGGCGATTGATATAAACTTTCTATGGCTTTTCGGGAGTTCGCCCAAAATAAGTGAGTTGAAAAACCCGGATATCAGCCTTACTTCCGAAATATTTTCGGCTGACGGAAAACAAATAAGCACACTTTATACCGAAAACCGCACACCTGCCGTTTACGAAGATTTGCCCCAAAACCTGATCAACACACTGATAGCAACAGAGGATGTAAGGTTTTACCAGCACCATGGCGTTGATATAAAAGCCACTTTTGCCGCTTTGTGGTCGGTTATGCAAGGCGACAGGCGTGGTGGCAGCACCATTACGCAGCAACTTGTGAAAAACCTTTTTAAAACGCGCAAAGATTATTCGACCGGGCTTTTTGGCTTTATACCGGGTGTTTCCACATTGATAAGCAAGGCAAAAGAGTGGATAAATTCGGTGAAAATCGAAATGTATTATTCCAAGTCCGACATTATTATGATGTATTTCAACACGGTTGATTTTGGCAGCCATGCCTATGGCATCAATTCTGCGGCTTCCACATTTTTCAGCAAAAAGCCATCCCAGCTCACTTACAACGAATCGGCAGTATTGGTAGGTTTATTAAAAGCACCTTCGTCGTACAGTCCGGTGGCATATCCTGTGCGCTCCTTGTCGCGCCGTAACCAGGTTATCGGCCAGCTCGAGAAATATAGTTTTATCGGCCAAAGGGAAAAAGATTCACTGATTGCCTTGCCTTTGAAACTCAATTTTCAGCGTAAAAGTTTCTCCAAAGGCAATATGACTTACTTGCGCGATGCCATTGTTCGCGACCTGCAAGCCTGGAGCAAAGAAACGGGAAACGATGTGTGGACGGATGGGCTTAAGATTTATACCACGATAGATTCGCGTATGCAGAAAGATGCCGAAGAAGCTGTGGCCGAACACATGAGGAGCCTACAGCGTATTTTTAATGAGGCCGGCAGCCAGGCAGTGGTTCCATGGAAAGATGAAAATGGAAAAGAACTTCCTGAATACTTTTTGAAAAAAGCTTCCGATTTGCCCGAGTATAAAAGCCTCGTAAAGCACTTTGGCGAAAACAGCGACAGCATTCGTTTCGCGTTAAGCGTTAAACACAAAATGAAAGTGTTTACTTTTAGCGGCGAACGCGATACTACCATGACAACATTAGATTCGTTGAAATATTACCAGAAGTTTTTCCAAACAGGATTCATGGCAATGGAACCCAATACCGGCTATATAAAAGCTTGGGTTGGAGGCATTAATTACAAGTATTTCAAGTACGACCATGTTAATCAATCGAAACGGCAGCCTGGATCGCTGTTTAAGGCTTTTGTTTATGCGGCAGCTTTTGATCAGGGTTTTGGGCCGTGCGACCTTATCACCGATCAGCCTGTATCCATCAAATACAAGGAAAATGGCGAGGATAAAGAGTGGATACCGAAAAATGTTGACCGCAGCCACGCTGGCAGCATGACTTTGAAACATGCATTTGCACGTTCGGTAAATTCGGTGGCGGTGCAATTGGCACAAAAAATTGGTTGGGAAAAGGTAATCGAATATGCGCATAAGCTTGGCATTAAATCGGATTTGGCCATGGTGCCATCCATTTGCCTTGGGTCGAGCGATGTATCCCTAGCCGAAATAGTAAACGCATATTGCACTTTCGTGAACGAAGGTTCGCTTGTAAAACCAATTCTTGTAACCCGAATTGAGGATAGGAATGGCAAGGTGATTTATGAGGCCGTTACACAGAAAAAACAAGTGCTCGATTCCGAAACCGCTTTCCTGATGAGCATTATGCTAAGGGCAGGGCTTACCGAACCTGGCGGCACCACCCAAGGATTGTTCGCGTACGATATTTTTAGGTATGGAACCGAATTTGGTGGCAAAACCGGCACCTCTTCCGATTATACCGATGGTTGGTTTATTGGTGTAACCCCAGGGCTTGTGGCAGGTTGCTGGGTTGGGAACGACGATAGGGCCATACATTTTAAATCGTCGCACATTGGCGAAGGGCTACGCACGGCACAACCAATATTTGGAAGATTTATGGCTAAAGTGTTGAAAGACGATAGTTTGAAAGAATATCGGCAGAAATTCCCAAAGCCTACAATTAAGATAAGCAAAGAATATGGGTGCCATACAGTACTCCCGAAAGCCGATTCGCTGGTGAGCAGTGTTGATTCCACTGGAGTTGAAAATGGAGAATGAAAAGGATTTACGAATGACGAGTAACAATTTACGAATAACGATTAACGAATGACGAATAACCAATAACAATCTTTCCTTTTAAAATCAATTTCTTAAACAACTAAACCTTAACGAATGCAAATCACAAAAAACACGGTAGTTTCTCTCAGTTATATACTGAAACGCGACGACGCGCATGGTGAAATTATTGAAGAAACCAAAGCTGGCGACCCATTGGTGTTCCTTTACGGAAATGGACAAATGCTGCCAAAATTCGAGGAATACCTCAACACACTCAAAGCTGAAGACACTTTTGAGTTTACATTGCCATGCGACGATGCTTATGGCGAAATGGATCAGGATGCCATTATCGACCTCGACAAAAGTATTTTTGAAGTGGATGGCAAAACCGATGCCGAAATGCTTGCCATTGGCAATGTAATCCCGATGCGCGACGACCAGGGAAATATGCTGCAAGGTATAGTGGTAAGCGTGAGCAAGGATATGGTACGCATGGATTTTAACCATCCTATGGCCGGCAATGTGCTTCATTTTACCGGAAAAGTAATTGAAGTGCGCGAAGCTTCCGCCGAAGAACTCAGTCATGGCCATGCCCACGGAGCCGGTGGTCATCACCACCATTAGGAGATAGGTTTATTCGAAATTTCCAAAAATCCGGTTTGTATAAAGGCGAGCAATTGCCTAAAGTATGGGCCGGATTTTTCTATTCTGGTTACAGCAGAACAGTTAGGTAGGCTTTAACCGTTCGTGGTACTATCCGTTACCGTATTCCGCCCAATGCAGCAAGCCTACCGACTGTATTTCAACCTTTTACGTAAACGTGCTGCGGCAGTATAATGAAACCAACCGGTTTTAGGAAGGCTTATAGCTCTGCTGGGATGATGTTTTACGATGGCGTAAGACATCTTCCGCGAGGCGTAGGACATCTTCCGAATGGAGTAAGACATCTTCCGAAAGGAGTAAGACATCTTCCAGATAGATTAAGACATCTTCCGAACGGTGCGGAACAGCTTCCGAGCGGCGTAAAACTTCTTCCGAACGGTGTAAAACTTCTTCCGAATGGAGTAAACCATCCTCTGAATGATGCGTAATATCCTCGTAAAGGTGCGAAAAATTTAAGGCTTTTTTAGGTTCAACCTTATTAGTATTTGCATAAGCAATGGGTTGATATATTTATTTACAGGTTTCGGTATGAGTTTATAACAATTGTATTAAATTTACGGTTGCAAACTTTTACATGTTGCACCCCCAGCCACTTGAAGTAAACCTTAATTTATTGTATCATGAAAAAACCCGAATTACTACAGCGGATGTATAAAATGCCCGATGGAGTAATGTTGCAGCAATCAGATGTAAAGCTGGCGCTGTTTACCGACCACGAAATCCGTTTTGTAAGCCTTTTCCCAAACCTAAGCCCTCCATTTGCTCATAATTGGGGCGTAGCCAATAAAGCTGCACAGGCCTTGCTTCCCGATTATGCCTCGGTAGCCAAACAAACAGGCGAGACAGCCTCCTTGGAAACAATGATGGAAAGCGGTAGGAACCTATTCCAAACTTTGGTGCTTTACACACAGCTTGCCTTCCCCAAAAACGCCACCGTTCTAAGGCTGATGGGGCAAGGAGAGTACGAAAAGGCCCGGAACAACCAACTAAAACTCCCTGCCTTGCTCCGCACGGCATTTGCCCAAGCATCGGTAACAGAATACAGATCGGCCTTGATTGCCAAGGGGATGAAAGAAACCGACATTGCCGCACTGCATACTATTGCCGATGGAATTGCAAACCAGGACATAAGCCAGGAAAAAGCAAAAAAAAGCCGCACTTTGGACATGTCGCAGCGCATAAACGCCATGAACACCGTGTGGGAAAAAATGTCGTTGGTAAGCCAATGCGCCAAATTGGTGTTTCAAAACGATGCCGCGCTATATGCCATGTTCCTGCTGCACGACAGCCCGACCCCACCACCCGAAGTACCGCCTACTCCAATAGTTGGGGGATAACAGGTGTTAGGTAAAAAAAGAAAACCGATACTTTGCAGGGGGCTGGAGTATCGGTTTTTTTTAATTATTGAATTGATGAAAAGACGTTCTCAATTGCTTTATAAGTTTTCAATACCCATAATAATAAAAATACCTTGCGGTTTCGGCAGTGTAACTTGGATTCACCCAAATTGAATTTATCGCACATTTAGTATAAGCCTGACCAAATTTGGTGCTTACTGGAGTTACAAGGAATGGCAAAAGTTCAGTCATATAATTGCCCTTATCGTAGATATATGAATATGAAAATTTAACAAAATTATTACGGGTATCGTCGTAAGTAAACAACAAAGCAATTTCCTTTATTTGTGCAACGAGCAAGCACTTGCTTTTGATATTTTGTTTCGCGTAAGATAACATTTTTACATCCGAATTCTTTGTTTTTATTTCCGAAATAAATAGTTTTAACTCCTCGTCATTTAGTGGGTTGCTGCATCCACAAATGCCTTTGTAGTTTGGCAATACTGGCTTTTCCGAAATTGTTGTAGAGCTATTGCCTATATGCTCTAAATTAGTAGTCTGCGCTATTACTACAATAGCAGTTAGGAAAGTACAAATCAAAGAAAAGACAATTTTTTTCATGGTAGGTAATTTGTATGAAAATCAAATAATTACATAAAGCAAAGGTACTTATAAATGACCGATATTTACATTTTTCTTCATTTTTTTTCAATAGGAAAATCAAATTATTCGTTTGGAATAGCAAATAAAAAAGCCCTCTGTATAGAAGGCTTTAAAATAAATTCCGATTTCAAATTTATCTTCTAAATCCTTGTACATATTTGTTCAAATCATCTATGGAAGATTCAAAGGTAAAGGCATCGTTTACTTTATAATAATTGCCAAGATCCAGAGTGTATGCATAAGCAAATTTTGCAAAATCAAGCCGGGAATCTTCAAAAGTAAAAAGAAGCATTATTTCTTTCACCTGCGAACTCAATAGGCAGTTACTTTGTATGATTTGTTTAGCTATAGTTAACTTGCTGTCTTCAAAAGTCTTGGAACTGATGCTGCCTTTTGCCGACTGGAAATCGCCAGGCGACATTGGCCTTGGGCATCCATAAGTCCCATTATAATCAGGAAGTATATATGGGACCGGGTTGTTGTTTGGCAAACCATTGTTCAAGCCAGTGAGGCTACCAGCTTGCTGCGAACCCGCACCTTCATTGCTGTTTACAACATTCACATTGTTGCCTTTGCCGTTTGCCGAAATGCTAACATTGTTGTTGATAGTGGTATTGTTTACAATAGTGGTTGCACTTCCCATATTGGTCGAAACACCTTGAGGCTGGTACCCTACAACCATTTGGCCAGGGATCATTTTCGGCTCGTTCATCACTGGATATGTGTTCATTAACCTGAATGTATATCCTTTTTTCCTGATGAATTTTACGGCATAAGTTGTTTCAGTACCTGGATTCAGATAAACTGTTTTGTTGAATTCTTTCAATTTGGGATCATCAAAAACGATTTTCACCTTGTAACTTGGAGCCGGCAGGTCAGTAACTTTGATATTTGTTTCGGGCTGTTCGTTTTGCAGCATACCATTTAGTACGACTGAGAACCTCTCGCCGTTTTCGGTGAAAAATATAAGGTTAGAGGTTTGCGCTTTTGCAGCTACAAAGGCTAACATGGCGAAAGCAAGAAGGAAAATGTGTCTCATAATGGTAAAGATTATTGTTTTTATTGCGTGATTTTAGGTTGGGTTTTTAATTGTTAAACAAATTTCAAGCCAAATTTTCAGAATGCTTATTCCAATGCTTTTAATAAGAAAGTAGAATTTGAGATCAAATATCTCCTAGTCTCCCATCTCCTTGTCTCCTATCTCCTAGTTTCCCATCTCCTAGTCTCCCATCTTCTTGTCTCCCATCTTCTTGTCTCCTCTCACATTTCTCGGATCCCTAAAAACCCCTACTCATCCCCAGCAGCAATCTGTACTTTAGTAATTTCAACATCGCCGGTTTCCACATAAATACTGATCCAGTTGTTGTCTTCGCGATACCATTTATCCTGAACACTGATTCGGATCATGTAATCGCTTATCACAGTTTTGTCGAGGCTGCGCAAAACGATTCCGCCATTTTTCTGTGAATCTTTTCCATAGTTAAGGTAAACTTTTGGTGAAGATTTGCCTGTAGATCGCGCCTTTAAAAGTATGTAATTATTTTTGCGCAATCGCGGTTCAATCGACGAAAAAGTGAATTTCTTTTCGTTGCCTTCGGTAATCTGAAACGCTTGTGAATACAAATCCTGTATGGCATGGTCAGAAATGTATTTTCTGATTTTATTTATCTGAATTTCAGGATATGTGTCGGAAGTGTTGATTTTTGATGCGGCTTCGTATGCATCAATGGCTTGATCGAAAATCTTGGTGTTGTATAATCTATCAGCTTCGCCTAAAGCTTTGGCATATTCAGCTTTGCGCGTGAGTTCAATCTCCTCCACTATCTTGTTGATTTCGGTAAGCCGCTGTTTTGGATACGTTTCGTCGGGTTTAATACCAGCTGCCTTTGTAAATGCAGACTTTGCCCCCGAATAATCCTTGCTGTTGAACAACGCATCCCCTTCCGAAATATAGGAAGCGAACATTTTTCCCATTTCCTCTTTCTGTGCTAACAGCAAGGTGTTTATTTCTGCGATTTTTGATTTAGGAAATACTTCCAGAGGTTTTATTTCGAGAGCGTTTTGATAGGCATTTAAAGCTTCCATCAGATTTTTCGAAGTGAGCTTACTGTCGCCAAGGGAAATGGCTTTGTTATAATTGTCGTCGATTGCTTTAAGTTCAGCTTTAATTGTCGAAATTCGTTCTATCGGATATTTTTCGGCTGGTTTTAGAAGTGAAGCTTCTTCATACGATTTTATTGCGGCATCCAGTTTTTTTGATGCATACAATTCGGTGGCAGCGTTTATGGCTTTTGAGAAGTTTTCATCCTTCAATTTCAAATCAGCCATTATCCCATCAATTTCGGCAATTTTATCTTTCGGCAATTTTTCCGATGGTTTTAATGTTGAAGCGTTCACAAAAAGAGTTTTTGCTTCATCGTATTTTACTGCTTTAAACTGTGTTTCGGCATCTGTTATAATTTTCTGATAATCATCATCCAGCTTTTTTTGGTCGGCCAACATTTTATTAATGGCAACAATTTGATCTTGTGGATACTTTTCAGTGGCCTTGATAGTAGCCGCACGTTGATATGGCTCCATGGCTTCACGATACTTTTGCTCCTTGAAAAAATTATCGGCCAAAGTAATCGCATCTTGATAATTGGTATTATCGGTATTCAGTTTAGTAATAATAGCCTGAACTTCAGTTATTTTAGTAATTGGATACTGCTCGCTTGGTTTTGAAAGGTTTGCATTTTTAAAAGCTGTGAGAGCATTATCGTAATCTTTCGCAAGCAGTTTCTTGTCGCCGTCGGCCACAGCTTTATCGTAAGCAATTTGTTTTTCATTGATAGCAGCTATCTCTTTTTCAGCTTCAGCAATTTTTTCTGTAGGGTATTTCTCCAGTGGTTTCATAGTGAGTGCTTTGCGATATTCTGCAATAGCTTCAACGAATTTTTGTGCTTCAAAAAACTGATCGGCCGAGGTAATTACGTTCAGGAAACTATCATCAAGTATTTTCTGCTGTTTAATCAAATTATCAATTTTCCCAATCTGTGTTTTGGGATAGGATTCTGTTGGTTTGATTGAAGATGCAACAGTATAGGAAGCCGATGCTTCGGTATATTTTTTTTCACCAAAAAAAACATCGCCTTCGCTGATTGCTTTGGAATAATCCTGATCTTTATTCAACAAATCGGCAAGGATTCCGTCAATTTCGGCAACTTTTGCCTTTGGGAGGTTTTCCGCTGGTTTTAGTGCGCTTGCATTGGAATACAGTATTTTAGCTTCGTTGTATTTCGAATTTTTAAACTCAAGATCGGCATCTGTTATTGCTTTCTGATAATCGTCGTCGAGTTTTTTCTGTTCGGCAAGCAGTTGGTTTACTTTGGTGATTTGTTCCTGCGTATATTTTTCATTTGGTTTTATCCCTGAAGCACGTTGATATGGTTCGAGAGATTCACCGTATTTTTGACTGCCAAAAAGTTTATCTGCTTGGGCAATGGCTTCATCGTAACGCTGTCTTTCTGCTTTGTCCTTGTCAAGGATTGCCTGAACCTCAGCAATTTTCTGTTTAGGATAGGTTTCGGTAGGTTTTAGTAAGCTCGCACTTTTAAACGATGCCAGTGAATTTGCAAAATCCTTGTCCAACAGCAATTTATCACCATCGGCAACAGCTTTATTGTACGATTCCTGCAAAGTTTTCAAATCTGCTATCAGCTTTTCCGATTCAGCAATTTTATCTGCCGGATATTTCTCTGATGGTTTCAAAACCAAGGCTTTGCGATAATCAGCAATAGCTTCATCATAACTTTTGGAAGCTAATAGTTTGTCTGCCGAAGCAACAGTGGTTTGATAGTCGGCTTCTAACTTTTTCTGTTCAGCAATAAGCAAAGTTATTTTTTCGACTTGCACTTTTGGGTAAGCTTCGGCAGGTTTAATTTTTAGTGCATTGTTGTAGCTTAGGATTGCTTCGCTGTATTTGCTTTCTGCAAACAAAGCATCCCCAGTGCTGATATGGTTGGCAAAACTTTGTTCCTTGTTTTGCAAATCGGCTAGAATTCCATCAATTTCAACAATTTTTACCTTTGGGAGGTTTTCCGCTGGTTTTAGCGCACTTGCATTGGAATACAGGATTTTAGCTTCGTTGTATTTCGCATTATTAAACTCAAGATCAGCATCTGCTATTGCTTTCTGATAATCGTCGTCGAGTTTTTTCTGATCGGTAAGCAGTTGATTTACTTTGGTGATTTGCTCTTGTGGATATTTTTCGTTTGGTTTTATCCCAAAAGCACGCTGGTATGGTTCGAGAGATTCACCGTATTTTTGACTGCCAAAAAGCTTATCTGCTTGGGCAATAGCTTCATTGTAACGCTGTCCTTCTGCTTTGTCCTTGTCAAGGATTGCCTGAACCTCAGCAATTTTCTGCTTTGGATAGGTTTCGGTAGGTTTTAGCAGGCTTGCACTTTCGAACGATGCCAGAGAATTTGCAAAATCCTGGTCCAACAGCAATTTATCTCCATCGGCAACAGCTTTATTGTATGATTCCTGCAAAGTTTTCAAATCTGCAATAAGTTTTTCCGATTCAGCAATTTTATCAGCCGGATATTTCTCTGATGGTTTCAAAGCCAAGGCTTTGCGATAATCAGCTATAGCTTCATCATAACTTTTGGAAGCTAATAGTTTGTCGGCAGAAGCAACAGCAGTTTGATAGTCGGCTTCTGCCTTTTTCTGTTCAGTGATAAGGCCGTTTATTTTCTCAATCTGTGTTTTGGGATAGGATTCGCTTGGTTTAAAAGTTTTTGCTCTATTATAAGATGCAATTGCCTCGGCATACTTCAGGTTGTTAAAGTTATTATCGCCTTCGGTAATCGATTGTGTATAGCTTTCATCCGCCGAACGCATTTCGCCAAGTATTTTATTGATTTTGGCAATCTGCTCCTGAGGGTATTTTTCATTTTTCTTAATCCCACTTGCTTCGGTATATGACACAAGAGCTTGGTCGTACCCTTTTGCAGCAAGCGATTTGTCTGCTGAAGCGATTGCTGTAGTGTACTTTCCATTTAATTTTTGCAGTTCATCAATCGCTGCTTGCACTTCAGTGATTTTTTCTTGCGGATATTGTTCGGTTGGTTTAATTTTTAAAGCTTCCTGAAAAGAAGTTAGTGAAAGCGTATAATTACCTGCTGCAAAAGCTTTGTCGCCATTGGTTATTGATTGTGTGTAATTATTGGCATCTGCTGTTGCTTTAGCCAGGATTTTGTTTATTTCATCGGTTTTATCCTTTGGATATTTTTCAGTCGGTTTAATTTTAAGTGCCTGATTGTATGCAGCCAAGGCATCCTCATATTTTTGGATGGCAAAGGATTTATCCGCGGTTTCAATGGCTGAAGTATAATTCTCATCTTTCGATTTTAAAGCGGTCAGCTGGTTTTGCGCTTCGGCTATTTTTTGCTGAGGGTAGGTTTCTTCTGGTTTAATTTCCTGAGCTTTAGTATATTCAATAATGGATTCGGCAAATTTGTTTTGTTTGAAAAGCACATCGCCATCAGCTAAGGACTTTTTGTAAATATCGTCAAGGGCTTTTTGCTGCGTAATTAAAGCAGTTATTACACCAATTTTATCAGAAGGATATTTTTCATTTGGTAAGAGTGATAGTGCGTTCTTGAAATGGGATAATGCGGCATCGTATTTTTTTCCTTCAAAAGCCTGATCACCGTTCTTTATGGCAATATCATACGCATCCTTGCGGGAATTGCGTTCTCCAATAAGTTTCTCAATTTCTGCGATCTTTGTTTTGGGGTAAGTTTCGGTTGCTTTTATCGCCGATGCTGATTTGAAACCAATCAAAGCCGCATCGTAATCACTTGATTTTAAAAGGTTTTCTGCACTTGCCAGGGCTGCATCATATTTTTCCTGTTCCGATAGCAATTGCGATTCCCCCGATTTTGTTTTATCGAGCATTTCTTTTGGATAACGTGCCTCAGGTTTTACTTTGAGAGCTTCTTGATATTTCAGACGGGCATTGGCAAAATCGCGGTTAATATAAAACTGGTCGGCAATTTCTATAGCCTTGTCATAGTTATCCTGAAGCGATTTCTTGTCGTTGGCTAGCTTTTCTATTTCCTGAATTTTTTCTTTTGCATGTTGGTTTTCAGGAGTAATTGCAAGTGCTTTCTGGTATTCTACAAGTGCTTCGGTACGTTTTCCGGCTGCTAAAAGTTTGTCGGCACCAACAAGTATTTTAACCACATGTTCTCCTTTGAGCTTATAATCGGCTTGTTGTTTGCGAGTATTTGTAATTTTATCCTTGACGCTTTTTGTACTTGGTTTTACAGCTAAGGCGGTTTCGTAATACATCACGGCTTTATCAAAGTCATTGGAAGCTAATGCTTTATCTCCATTGGAAATAGCATCAGAAAAATACGCAGCATCCGTGGGATCAATATAAAGCGCACTTATTTGTGCCAGGCGGTCTTTTGGGAATTGCGAAGAAGGGTCAATCCCTAAGGCTTTCTGGTATTCGGTTTTTGCTTGTGGATACTCTTTTCTGTTAAAATAGCTTTCAGCTTTTATAATTATATCTTCGAAAAGTTGTGCTTTTTTATCGGGCTGGGCATCAAGTATTTCATTTATTTCAGCAATTTTCCCTGAAGCATATTTCAGCTCAGGTTTTATCTGTCGCGCTTTTTCGTAAAGTTGTAAGGCAGCAGCATAATCTTTGGCCGCCCAAGCCTGATCTGCCTGCTGAATAACAGGGTTATAGGTAGCAGCATTGGTTGGGTTTTGAGCTTGGCAAGGATTGGTTGTGAAGGTTGAAAAGGCTATCCCGATAAAAGCAAAAAGTATATATATTGACAGGCCATTCCTGAAATTGTGGTTCTTCATTGAGAAATTTAATTTGATGTTGTATTTGTGTAGGATAAATAACGGTTGTTTCCCTGATTTATTGGATTCAAACCGCTGTTTATCGCTTCTTTACTGTTTTTTAGAAAATTTGTGAAAGCTAAATTAAGCACTTATATAATTTTTCCATCCACCATCATCAATTTGCGGTCGCTCATATCGGCAAGTTCCTGATTATGAGTAACAATAACAAAGGTTTGGTTAAACTGTTTGCGGAGTGTAAAAAACAGTTCGTGCAATTCCTTGGCATTTGCCGTGTCGAGGTTACCCGATGGTTCGTCGGCAAGGATAACCGAAGGGTGGTTCATCAGCGCGCGCGCAACGGCAACCCTTTGCTGCTCACCACCCGAAAGTGCCGAAGGTTTATGGTCGGCACGGTTGGCTAGATGCAAAAAATCAAGAAGTTCCATCGCCCTTTTATTTGCTGCTTTAGGTTGAACGCCTGCAATATAGGCTGGGATGCAGAGATTTTCGATTGCACTGAATTCAGGCAGAAGGTGGTGGAATTGAAATACAAATCCAATATTCATATTACGGAATGAGGCCAGTTTTTTTTCATTAAATGCGGCAATTTCCTGATTGTCGAACAGGATTGAGCCAGAAGTCGGTTTATCGAGTGTTCCAATGATTTGCAACAAAGTAGTTTTGCCGGCACCCGAAGCTCCAACTATCGAAACAATTTCCCCCTTGTTGATTTCCAAATCGATGCCTTTAAGCACTTCGAGTGTCCCATAAGACTTGTGGATGTTTTTACCCGATATCATAGAGTTTTTTCTTGATGCAAAGGTACAAGTTAATGTAAATGGTTATAATTTGAAAATGGGGGAATTTGAGGATTTGAGAATGTGGGGATTTGAGGATTTGAAAATGTGAGTCCGCTCCGATAACTCTAAAAGAAAGAAACCACGAAGCGATGTGCTGAGCCTGCCGAAGCAGCACTGAGAACACTGAGGAACACAGAGCAATGTTAAACAGCACTTTAAGCTTAGTGGACTTAGCAATGCGAAATCATGCGATGTATTGAGCCTGCCGAAATAAACTCCTTTTATAACAAGCAATTGTGAGTAAACGTAGAGGCTTTCTGCCTTTGTGGTGAAAAAAGATTTTTCGGAGTGGACTTAAAATTTGGGAAAGCAGAAACTCCATTTATTATTCCGATATTTGATTTCTACCCACAAAAAACTCGATTCCAAAACCTTTTCTATTTCAACAATAGTCCCTTTCCGTTTTTTAGTTTTCCTAATTTCTTTATTCCTTATGCTTGTTTTTCTTTTATTGCATACCCAGTTTGTTATTCCCCATTCTTTTATTTTACGCCTTTATATATTCACTGATGTAACATTCCCTATTTTTCTTTTTTCCTATTTTCTTTTTTTTCTATATCCCTATTTTCTATTCCCCTATTTTCTATTCTTCAACCTCTGATAATCAATATAGTAAAGTACTTTTAACGAAATGTTGTTACGTTGTGGCTCATTGAAAGTATCGTTGAAATTATTGAAATAAGTACCGGTTACATTGCCTTTTTCGGCGGTAATTTCATTTTTCCAAACAAAATTCAGGCTGCTGCCGGGCGCAAAAATCCACGCAAAAACCATGTCCACATTAAATGAATTGAAAGTGAAATCAGGATTTTCCGTGTACGTTTGATTGGGTTCGAGATACCCATTTTTAAGCAAGGTGAAAAACTGCTTGTACTTGCCCTGCGAAAAATAGTGCCTCGTAATAATACTTATCGAAACATTGTTCTTGAATAAGTAGTTGCCTTGAAGTGAGTTTTCGTAAGTATCAATATCCCTGCTTCCAAAAACAACATTCTCAGCCTGACGTCCTGCAAATCCATGATCATTTATGTTATTGTAATACTCGAAATTAAAATTGAATTTAAAATGGTCGTTCAGCCTTACGATGGGTGAAATACTTGTGTAGAAGCCTTTTGTTTTATCCCGATCTGCATAATAAAAACTAATTTTTCCATCAAGTGCAAAAAGGTTGCGATAATCGGACGAAAACCCCAAATCGCCCCACACATTTTTTGGACGGATATAAAACAGGCCTTCTGTCCGGGGTTCATAGTAATCATACGTTTCAGCGAAATTGTATCCGGTTCCGGCCCACATTGTTAGGTATTTTAAGGTGGTTGTAAAAACTTGATATTTCAAATCAGCGGATTCAGGTTTGTGGGTGGTGTAGTTATTCCGGTACAAAACAGAAAGGGTGTTGTTCATTTCGCGTAATAGCCAAAAGGGCTTATATAAATTGTAACTCACACTCGCATTGTTAGCATTATAATTATTGTATAAGGTAAGCCCCATATCATTTGCATCGAAATTATTATCCAGGGTGGACCGGCTTAGCTCGAATTGAAAATTCCCTTTTGTTTTCATTGCACCAATGCCATATTTATACCCGGTTGACCTTGATGCCGAACCATCGGAAGTGGCTGCTGGGGCAACAATTTGGCTCATTCCGGCTGATAGTTTCATCCGGTAGGTATTTGATTTATCGTTCAACGTAAAACCTGTTGCAGTTACATTAGCTTTATGGAAATTGTTGTTGCGCAATACATTGGTGTTGGTGATGTAGATATCCGAATTGTTTTTTAAAGCTTTGTCAAGAACTATCAGGTTGTAATTTGTTAGAGGATCGGTCAGGATTTTCCGCTTATTTCCATCCGAGCAGATAACTGTGGCGTAGGTATTGGCAGTAAGTGCGTTTAAAAAGCCTATTGCCAACCCCTTATTATTCCGTCCCGAAACTTTTGTGGCATTTATAAGCCGTTGTTGTACAGGATTTTTCGAGATATACTCACCTTCATTTAACGAATCGCCTACACTGTAAAAAAGAGCCGGCGTTTTCCCGATCCTTCGCGAGTAAAAAATATCGCCTTTCATAAACAAATCCACGGCCTCTTTAAAAAATGGTCGTTGCTCTTCAAAAACCGTCTCAAAAGCACTAAGGTTCTTTATTTTATTGTCTGATCGCACCTGGCTAAAATCGGGCAAGAGCGAAATATCGAGGGTAAAACTTTCGTTGATACCGTATTTTAAATCCATTCCACCACCAAAAGAAGTGGAATAATCGCTTCCTGCTGTTGTATCAGGAAAATGTTCGGCCTGCAACAAAATATAAGGCGTTGCCGAAAGTCTCACCGGAGGTTCAATATTATCGATGCCTTCCAAAAGTCCCCAATATGGCAGGTCGTTGTCGGCATCAAGTTTTTCTAATGCCCAATGATCCGCTTCGCGGTAACGCCTGATGGAACGCAATATTTCCATTCCCCAAAGTTGTGGGTTAGTTTTCGCAAAACGCAAAGCAGAATAAGGGATCTTTAATTCGGCCACCCAGCCATCTTTGGTAATCTGCACTCCGCTTTCCCACACAGCATCGTAAGTCTCGTCCGATTCACGCCAATCAAGCTGAACGCCCGATGCCGTTACCTGAAAACTGTAGGCATCCAATTGATTGTTGTATGTATCGAACTCTATAGCGAACATATCAGCATTCAGGTTTTCTTCATCGCGAAGGCCCAATTGGCGTAAAATACTATCTGGGCGAGGATCGTAAAGTTGGGCTAGCACATAAATGGCATAATCATCGTAGGCGATCTTCACTTCGGTGCGAAACGTAGGCTGTGCATTGTAAACAGGTTGGTATTGGATAAAATCGCTGATTGGCAAAATGGAATTCCACACCGGATCATCGGCCATGCCGTTAATGGTAGGCGAAACATTGATTTTGGTTGCCTGCGCTGATTTACGCTTGTCGCCCGGAAACAGGGTTTTGGCTGCAAACGAAATATTGCAGTAAAATAAAGCTATAATGACGAGGAAATAAGTGCGCACAAAAAAATATATTTTGCTGCAAAGATATAGGTTGCCTTTTATAAGTTTGTTGTTGTAAAAAGATTTATTTTAGCGGCGCGATTCATTACGCGGATTGAGTGCCGGAAGTTCCATGGATTAATTGCTTAACAACATCAAAATCAAAGTTTTGATTCAATTTTAGTTTGATTTCACACAAGAAATAAATACGTATTCTATTTGCAGAAACTTAATCATACATAAAATCAATAAAACCAAATTACGATGAACCTTCACGAATATCAGGCTAAACAGATTTTGAGCAGTTTTGGGGTGCCGGTGCCTAGGGGCATAATGGCCGAAACCCTTGATCAGGCAGTTGATGCGGCCAAAGAAATACAGAAATTAAGCGGATCGCAGTATTGCGTTGTAAAAGCGCAAATCCATGCCGGTGGCCGTGGAAAAGGAGGCGGTGTAAAACTGGCGAAATCCCTTGACGATGCTCGCGAGAAAGCTACCAATATTTTGGGCATGACCCTTATAACCCCACAAACCGGGGCGCATGGAAAACTGGTACGCAAAGTGCTGATTCAGGAGGATGTTTATTATCCGGGAGCTTCCGAAACCAAAGAGTTTTACCTGAGCATGTTGTTGAACCGTCAGGAAGGAAAGGCAATGATCATGTATTCGACCGAAGGCGGTATGGATATTGAAGAAGTGGCCGAGCACACACCGGAGAAAATTTTTCTTGAAATAATCGACCGTAAAGTTGGCTTGCAGGCTTTCCAATGCCGTAATGTTGCTTTTAACTTTGGGCTAACTGGCGAAGCGCACAAAAATATGGTGAAATTCGTCAGGGGTATTTACGATGCTTACATGGGTGCCGATTGCGCCATGCTCGAAATTAATCCTGTGCTTAAAACCAGCGACGATAAAATCCTGGCCGTGGATTGCAAAATGCGCCTCGATGGAAATGCACTTTACCGCCATCCCGATTACAATGCCATGCGCGACATCCACGAGGAAGACCCATCGGAAGTTGAAGCCGGCAAGTATAACCTCAATTATGTGAAGCTTAACGGTAATGTGGGCTGCATGGTTAACGGTGCAGGTTTGGCAATGGCTACCATGGATATTATCAAACAATGCGGTGGCGAACCTGCCAATTTCCTCGATGTGGGCGGCACTGCCAATGCTGAGCGCGTTGAAAGGGCTTTCCGCATTATACTTAAAGACCCTTCGGTTAAAGCCATACTGGTAAATATTTTTGGTGGGATTGTGCGTTGCGACCGCGTAGCACAAGGAATCGTAGATGCTTACAAGAATATCGGCAATATCCCAATCCCGATTATTGTGAGGCTACAAGGAACCAATGCCGAAGAAGCCAAAGAACTGATAAACAATTCAGGATTGGCTGTATTTTCAGCCGTTTCGTTGCAGGAAGCAGCGGATTTGGTAAATAAAGTTTTAAAGGATTAAAGCTTTAAGTCTGCTCCGATTTTCCAAAAAAAAAAGAAAACCACTGAGGCACAGAGAACACTGAGGAACACAGAGTATTGCTGTTTGGCATTATAGGCTTTGTGAAACTTAGAGGCTTTGTGCCTTTGTGGCGAAAAAAGACTTAACCCAACTTGAGTCATAAACTTTAGACTAATAAAAGGTGATTTTCTATAATGCTGATAACGAGCAGTATATAAAATCAGCCTAAAAATATTTTTCGATTTTATATTTTCAAGTACCTGATAATCAATAGGTGATTTTTTGAAAGTTGATTGTAGTCCCCGAAAATGATTTTGTTTATCAATTTTTTGTTTATA
>CAIRHD010000542.1 GCA_903878265.1 uncultured Bacteroidales bacterium
CAGAAATACCTTTGCTTTAATTTGACTATACCATCTTTACGAAAATTTAGACCTTTACATTTAGGGCAGCTATCCATACTTATTTAGATTAAGTTTATAACTGCACAAAAATACATAAACTATACTAAATTAACAATGCCAAGATTAATGTATACAATGGTGAGCACAGACCACCTCATGTACATGCAGTTTATAGCGAATATGAAGTTCTGATTGTAATTGAAACTGGTGCAATTTATGCGGGAGATTTGCCAATCCGACAATTAAAACAAGTTTTTGACTGGCTTTCAGGAAATTCAAGCTGGGCATTGCAAGTGTTTTATCAATTAAACCCGAAATTAAGATGAGACTGAAAATAAAAATACCAAGAATATTAAAGATAAATTGGATAAAAGACCTATCCATTTCCGTTGTTTTTAACAATGGCGAATCACGTATCGTGGATTTTAGAAAGTTGTTTGCGGACACTGGCATTGCTGATAATAAGGCACTTTCGGCTTTGTACAAGCCTGACGAATTTGCCAAGGCAGATTTAAACAACAATACGGTTTCCTGGGATAATATCGGACAGTTTATCATTTCCAGAAACAATGAAAAAATTGCAGTCCCTTTTGAAATAGGTGCTGATGTGTTGTTAAAGTATAGCCAACCGGAAAAATCAAAAGTGATGATCAAGCTTGGCAAATTGATCCGCGACGCCCGGCTAAAGTCAGGGATGACACAGCAAGAATTGGCTTTAATAAGTGGTACTTCCCGAACTTACATTTCGCGGATCGAAAACGACAGGTCGGATATAGAATTTGGCACGCTAAGTAAAATTGTAGAAACCGGTTTGGGCAAACGATTGGAAATCAGTATAAAATAGAAGGCTTTTAAAACTATTATCCCTAACCTGGACAAGCCAGAAAAGATAAAGTCAAAAGTCAAAGTGCAAAGGTCAAAAGTCAAAGTTAAAGTTAAACCATTGATGACAGCTTTAGCAAATAGTGCCAGAATTGAAGTGTCAAAATTGTTTTTGAAAAATCAATATGAAATGTAAATTTTTTTTGGTCACACACCTTTGACTTTTGCCTTTTAACCTTTGCCTTTTGACCTAAATTCAAGGCGGCATTTTAAAAATTTTGCCTAAAAAACATCAAATTAAAGAATTTTACCTGAAATAGTCCTAAATTAGATTTGCTAAATACCTGTCGATCAACCTTGGCAACGGTAAATCGGCAATTTTTCTTTTTGTTACAGCTACTAAACTGCTGCTTATTTCGGGAATGCCTTCAAGTTCCACTTTGATAAATTTAGCCAAAAGCCTGCGGTGCGAAAGCTGGTGAATATATTCGGGCGAAACCTGTTTTACCACATAAGGAAGCCCGAAAAATGCTCCTTGTTTTTCGCAAATGACGAACAAATCAGAGGTTTCAATAGAGTTTTCAGATTCAATACACGGAAAATCGTACAGGTTTTTCCAGATATCGTTTCCGGTACGTTTTCGCATCAAAACCAGCTCTTCGCCATTTTGCACAAAACTGATTACCAGATAATTCATATATCGTACTGTCGCAACTTTTTTCGGTGTTTTTACCGGGAAATCCCCGGTTTTGTTTTGTTTCAGGGCTTCGCAGCCAAAAGCCAAAGGGCAAGTATTACAAGCCGGGTTTCTCGGGGAACAAACCAATGCACCAAGTTCCATTATAGCTTGGTTGAAAGTTCCAGCCTGATCAACATCAAGCAGTGTGTTTGCCAGGTTGGTCAAAATTCCCCTTCCGATATTTGTATCCACCGCAATATCAATTGCATACAAACGCGAAATTACACGCGCCACATTGCCATCGAGTACTGCTGTTGGTTCATCAAAACATATTGAAGCAATTGCAGCCGCTGTATAATCGCCAATGCCTTTCAGTTTTTTTAATCTGGCCGCCGATTGTGGGAAAACTCCATGATGTTTATCCACAATTTCCATTGCAGTATGGTGCATGTTCCTTGCCCTGGAATAATACCCAAGCCCTTGCCATAGTTTGAGAACTTCCTGCTCGTTGGTGTTGGCAAGGCTTTGCACATCAGGGAAAGCAAGCAAGAAACGGTGGTAATAGTCGGTGCCTTGTGCCACGCGGGTTTGCTGCAGAATAACTTCCGAGAGCCATACTTTGTAGGGATCGCGGGTTTCGCGCCAAGGCAAGGGGCGTTTGTTTTGGGCGTACCAATAAAGCAAGGATTCTGTAATGTTCATGATGGAGGCAAAAGTACAAAGCAGGATTGTGAAACAGGAATAAAGTTTGGGAGCTGTTTCCTGAAAATATAGAAAACCAGTACAAAATAAAACCTTCAACAGGTATTATCCGGTTGAAGGTTTTATTTTATGGGCAAGGTTAAAACCCGCCATCTATTTGCCATATTTTATCAGTATTGTCATTACGGACTGCCAAGTTTTCTGACTGTGTTTCGCCTGATTTTAGTTGGATTTCGTAGGGGACAAACTGTCCGGCATACATCCCTGATTTGAATGGCTTTCCAATACTGATTATGTGTAAGCCAGCGTACTCCTGTTTTATGTTTTCCACATTGGAGGACTGTTCTATCGAAGGGAAAAGTTTATACACGGTTTCCCAGTCCTTTTTAGCCAAGGATTCAAAAAACAAATTTGCTGCTTCCTCTGGATTTTTTGCTGCCGTCGCATTTTGTGTATTGGGTTCAATTTCTTTTAGTTGTACCCATTTGGTGCCTTCAGGGAGTGTGATTTTAAAGGTCTCGGGTTCAATTACTTCGTTGTATTCGACGCTTTTAAGTTTAAGTACTAGTATCTCTGTTTTGTTTTCGGTTACATATACTTCGAGTGCGGTGAGCCGGTTTGTTGTTTTGTCGAAATGGTAAACACGGCGGTTGTTCGATTCGGGGATTGAAGAGTTTAGTAAGTAAGGGTTTTTAAAATCGCCTTGCGCTTTTGCACTAATAGTAAGCAGGGTTTCGGTATTGGTTTTGTCAATCTTATATTCAGCTTTGTGTTTAGAAGCAAAGGTTTTTTCGTTTTGGAGGATTTTCTGCGGGTCGAGAAGCATCTTCATCCAATCCACGAACCTGGCTTTTGTGCTGCCAACAAAACCAATACCAGCTTTCTCCATAAACTTGTATTGATTTTCTCCATCCATGACCACAGTAAGACCGGGTTTTTCGATTCTCCATTTTTCGGCTGGTGCAAACTCTTTCCAAAGTTTATAGTCAATAAAATCCCCTTTAGTGTCTATCAAATCGAGGTTATCGCCAGGTATTGACCTTACCTGAAAGGAAATATTCATGGATTTTAGGTTTGAAATTGCTTCAATTGAAGTGTTTAGCAGCGACATGGCCTTTGCGTTCGGGTTGAAAAGCTGTGGGCCAAAAATTGGAACAATGGCAAGGCTCACAAGTAATATGGCCGCAATACTGGCAATCTTTTTCCAGGTTGGCATGAGAAGAGTAATTGTTTTGCCCGGTTTCCCGAAAGTGCTGTTTGATGATTCATGTATCTTTTCCATTACGTTTTGTTTTAATGCTTTACTTGCTTTGATTCCAGTTGATGGGGTAAGGGCGGTAGCAGTCTGGTTCAGGAATTCCAGATCACCTGGTGAATTGGTTTTCATTTCGTTTATAATTTTCTCCTTTTCGGTGGGGCTAAGGGCTTGGTCGAAAAGGACTGTCGTTTTATTGTTCAAGTTTTCAAACTGCATGGGAGACCTCCTTTTGATTAAAGAATTGAGTTTTAATTTTGAGTAATCCGTACGAAAATCGCGATTTCACGGTAGTTAAGGGCAATTCAAGAATATCAGCAATGTGTTGGAAAGGCAATCCGTCCACAAACCGGAACCGTACGATTTCGGCCTGTTCTTCAGGAATAGAACCAAGTAAATTGTTGATGCGTTGGAATTCTTCCTGCCTGATCATTTCTTCTTCTTTGTTTTCACAAAAACCGATTTCTTTATCCTGAATATCATCAAATGAGATTTGTGTTATCCTGGTTTTCGTTCTTAGGTGGTCGATACAGGAATTCGACACCATCCTAAACGCATAAGCCGATGGATAAAGAATGAGTTTCCCTTGTTTTTGCTCGTTGAACATTTGAATAAAAACTTCCTGAACAACATCCTCTGCATCTTTGTGGTTCCCAAGCCTGAAAAAAGCATGGTGCACAAGTTTATCCTGATAAACATCAATCAGAAGCTCCAGTTGACTGATAATATCAGGAAGGTTAGGGTCTGTTTCAATTGCTTTCATCCACGGTTGATATTCGTTTGATAGTAAGACGGAAAAGTAGCAAAAAAGACGTAATAGTAATTTTTTTTAATTACTATTATTGATCCCATTTAAAAAAATCTTTTTTGTCACAAAACGCAATACAAATGTCAACCGAAAGAAAATAACCTTCTAATTCTTATCACCAAATTTTCCGACAACCATCTGAATTTAGGCTAATATTTTGTGAATATGCCTCGCCAATGAGTTTTTTCGATAAATATTAAATTATTATATATTTTCTAACATACAGTTTTACAACACTATAAAAACCCAACAAAAATAATATTGCATTCTTTAGTACTATGTATTGCATAGTACTATTTAATGTATTACATTTGCAGCGTGATTCAAAATCTCACATTATGGAAAAAGCAGATTCAACAATAGCACAAATGCGGAAGGGCGTTCTCGAAATGTGTGTGCTGGCGGCAATAAGCAGCCGCGAAGCGTATGCCTCCGATATACTGGAACGGCTCAAACAATCGCACCTGATTGTGGTGGAAGGCACACTCTACCCAATCCTCACAAGGCTAAAAAACGAAGGTTTTCTCAGCTATCGGTGGGAGGAATCCAATTCGGGGCCACCACGCAAGTATTATTCCATCATGCCCGAAGGCATAGTTTTTCTTTCCGAACTCCGAACAGGCTGGGAAGGACTTGTACATGCTGTAAGCGCTTTGGTTGCTATTAACAATCAAGTGGTTACAATCGAAGACCAAACACAATAAATCCAACGATTAGCCAAGGTTGATAACATTCAACAAAATGGTTTCTTCCTTAAATCACACTTTTTCCCAATACAAAAAAATAAAAAACAAACTAAAATGAAAAAGAACTTCTCAGTAAATATAGGCGGGCGAATTTTTAACATTGACGA
>CAIRHD010000543.1 GCA_903878265.1 uncultured Bacteroidales bacterium
GTGGTAATACTATCAAATCCGGAAATAAGAAATAAAACTGCTTACACTGCTCATTTTGGGCCAGGATTCACGGGGTGACTGAAAAAGTCGCCCCGTGAAAATCACAAGTGTCGGGGCGACTTTTTCGGTCACCCCGACACTTTGCTGAAAGCTGGGCAGGGGCAAACTAAGTTTCAGGCGAGCTTGCCCAAGCTGGGCAGAGGCAAACTCAGTTTCAGGCGAGCTTGCCCAAGCTGGGCAGAGGCAAACTGAGTTTCAGGCAGGCTTGCCCAAGCTGGGCAGGGGCAAACCAAGTTTCAGGAGGCCTTGCCCAACCTGGGCAGGGGCAAATTAAATTTCAGGCGGGCTTGCCCAAGCTGGGCAGGGGCAAACCAGGTTTCAGGCGAGCTTGCCCAAGCTGGGCAGAGGCAAACTAAGTTTCAGGCGGGCTTGCCCAAGCTGGGCAGAGGCAAACTGAGTTTTAGGCAGGCTTGCCCAAGCTGGGCAGAGGCAAACTGGGTTTTAAGACGGCAATTCCCTATATGCATACTGGCAAACTAATTTACGATTAACTTATGTATGTTTGCAATGCTAGACGCATCAAAAAGTAAGATGCGCCCGAACAGAAGGTCTGACTATTATTTTTTAGTGTTAAATAGGTTCGCCCCCGTTAAATTAGCTCCTTTCAGATTAGCTTTTTTCAAGTTAGCATTACTCAAGTTTGCACCAGTTAAGTTAGCTTTGACTAAATATGCCTCAGTGAGATCAGCACCACTAAGGTTTGCGTTAGTTAGGTCTGCCCCTTCAAGATCAACATCGTATAAGGTAGCTCCAGCTAAATTGGTTCCTTTTAATATAGCTTTTGAAATAAAGGCATTTGATAGATTAACATTTCTTATGTCAACATTAGATAAATTTGCACCCTCTAATCTAGCAAAAGAAAGGTCAACACCTCTCAAAGTTGCTGAACAAAGATTCGCATTTTCAAGATAGGCATTCTTTAAATTCGCACCTTCAAAATTAGTGCCTTTCAACTCTGTATTTTGAAATAGAGCATATTCTAGATTAGCATCTTTAAAACATGCATTTGTTAAATTCGATCTGTGAAAATTGGCATCAATAAGCTGCGCCCCTGTTAGGTCAGCTTCATTTAAATTAGCGCGATGCATGTCTGCATGGTATAAATTAGCATTCACTAGGTTAGCCCCCTTTAAGTTCACGTCCTTTAAGTTAATATAACGATGTTTTTCATCAAAATATGGTTCTTCTCTTATTATATAGACTCCGGTAAGTGTAGCCCCTTCAAGATTCTGACCACTCAAATCAACCTCTGTTAAGTTCGCCCCTTTCAAATCAGCCCCTGATAAGTCAACACTTTTGAGATCATTACAGCATAGATTCGCATTTGTTAGATTCGCATTTGTTAGATTTACTCCAATTAAGCAAGATTGACCAATAAAAGAGTTCGTAAGGTTAGCGTTGCTTAAATTAGCATTATTCATTCTGCTTTCTCCTAGTTTAGCATTCATAAGTTTTGCTCCAGAAAGATCAGCATCCCAAAAAATACAATCTCGCATATTTGCGTTGCTTAAGTCTGCAAATGCTAGATTAGCATCCGAAAAATCGGTATAAGGCTCCATTTGATTCATGCAATCTCGCAATTTTGAAAATACCCCCTTTAAATTGGCATTTTGCAGATTAGATTTTTTGAGTCTGGTATGTGTCAGGTTAGCACCTGTCAGATTAGCACCTGATAAGTCCGCATCTCTAAGATCTGCATCACTCAAATTTGCACCCGCAAGGTTGGCTCTGGATAGGTTAACTCCAGACAAATTTGCTCTTGTTAAATCCGAATTACTTAAATTAGCATCTTGTAAATCAGCTCCTATCAGAACTGCCCCAAGTAATTTAGAATAGCTGAGTTGTATTGCTTTTAATTCAGCCCATCGTAGGTCTATTTCTCCATTGGAACCACCTCTCAAGTATTCTATTATTCTATCTTTGTCAGTCATATATTGTTTGTTTTAATCATATTGTAAGTGTAGAATTATACAAGCTTCAGATTTTTTTCAAGTACTTGAGTAATTTATCAAATCGTATTTTTCGTTTGTTAAATCTATCACAATTTTCAAATATGCTTCCACGAGATAAAGAAAATCTAAAACATCTATATCTCCATGGAGTTTAATAACGCCATCCTCAATTCTTATTGCGGAAAATGTAGTGATGTCGAACTCATTGTTTCTTATTATTGAATTGTCATGTACAATTAGATTTCTTAGTTCTTTCCATTTTTTGATTGTATTAAATTTGGATTCATAATTTATGAGATTGGGAATCACTTCGGCAGTTAGGAAAAAATTATATTTTTCAATTAAGCTGTTAAGTGCCTTACCTGTTTTCGCGTAATTCCTTATTTGAGTGTTTAATTGAAGATGTCTTTCACATATCAATGAAATCTGGTTTAATTTATGCTCAAAAAAAGAATAAATCGAGACTGTGAAGGATTTTAATAGTGTATCGTTGAAATAATGAACGCTATTCGAAACATCTAATTGATTTAACATACTAATAGCAATATCATTTTCTTCTTTTTGTATTTCAAAAAGAATTCTTTCGTTGCCTTCGTCAATTTTCTTTTTTAAACTGCAGATAAATTGTTCAAATCTTCTTACTGTCATATAAACGCCGTCCTCATTATTTTCATTACAATCATTTAGTTCTATTGAGAAAGGATTTGTGAAAGTTCTTGCTACAAACATACTTGTCGTTTTTTAGAATTTGATTGTGCTCTCCTAAACTTTGATGTGTTGCGCCATTTTAATGGCTCTTTTAATGGTATAACTTTAACTCCCTATAATTTTTTGCCTTAGAAAGTCACAGTTACTAATTCCCAAAAAACAAGCCGGGACGACCCGGCTTGTACTAATTCTACCCAATCGGTTCTTCCACGCTTACATCCTTGCCCGAATTTCGGCGGGTGGCGCGGGCTTTAAGCTGGGTTTTATAGTAGGCTATCAGTACGTTTATTTCGTTGGCTGGGGTAGTGTAATCGAGGCCATCGTACTCGGAGCTGCAAAATTCAAAAGCAACGAAAAATGCGTTCAGCGCTTTGTCGGTTTCGTTGCGTATGGCACGGGTATCAACCTTTTCGGTGGCTGCATCGCCTTCGGTGCGTTGCAGGAACAGGGCTGCAAACTGTGTGTTAACTGTTAGTAATTGATCGAACAGAATAGTTAGGTTCAAGGCTTGTGCTGCGGCTTTTACATCGGCTTTGGCATTGTAATCGGCCAATAGGTCGTTAAGGCGTTCGGTTTCGGCATTGTAATTAGCGGTGGCAATGTCGCGGCCATGCTGGTCGAAAAACCTGTCCATTACCACCACATGCGGTGCAATGCTTGGCAAGCTAAGTTTTCCCATGGCTTTAACCTGGGCGATAATAGCTACAATAAGGGTGTCGCGTTCTACATCCAAATCTTGCAATTGGTTGCTGAGGGCATTGCTTTTTTCCTGCGCCTTTATTTTGGCAAGCTCGGGCAGCAGTGCGGTTAACCTGCCAAAGGATTTTTGCAGGTGAAGGGTAGTGGGGTCGTACTTATCGGCGATTACCCAAATTTGATTAACGAACAAGGTGTATTCGTTGTTCCAAAGTGATTTTACTGGTAAGCGGGAAATTTCGACTGGCATAAAATATAGAATTACGGATTTATAATTGAATTTTGGTTGAGCAAAGGTAAGTACATTTCCAACAAATAAACATGGATGCAAAAATATATTTTGCAAGTATCCGGTGCGCGACTTTTCGCTTTTTTAGTTGGGTTTGCTGAAAAACAAAAATTGAATAGTCCTTTGTTTTCCCGTAGGGAATCAATACCAATAGCCAAATAATAGTGTATCATTGCATTGTCCGTAGGACATTAACATTTATTGTATTAGGTTAATCCCCTGACGGGGAATCAGGTTGCTGGTTTTAATTTTTTATTGATATTTATCCCCTGACGGGGAAAATCAATTCGGTAACGTACAGGATTATGAAAAGAATGGAGGGTTATCCCTGCATTGGTTATTAAGTTAGCTATAGGCTATTAATAGATAAACAGATATTTAGCTGTTTAACAGCAGACCCTAAGTAGTCGTTTTAGTAGTCGGGGCGCGACTTTGAGTCGCACTCCGACTACTAAACGGTCTGCTGGCAAACCAAGTTTGGATTATTCAAGGCTTCACTCAAAGTGAAACCCTGAATATTGCGGAAAGGGAAGCTTGCCCAAGCTGGGCAGAGGCAAACTAAGTTTCAGGCTGGCTTGCCCAAGCTGGGCAGAGGCAAACCAAGTTTCAGGCGGGCTTGCCCAAGCTGGGCAGAGGTAAATTAAGTTTTAGGCAGGCTTGCCCAAGCTGGGCAGGAGCAAACCAAGTTTCAGGCAGGCTTGCCCAAACTGGGCAGAGGCAAATTAAGTTTGAGGCGGGCTTGCCCAAGCTGGGCAGAGGCAAACTAAGTTTCAGGCGGGCTTGCCCAAGCTGGGCTGAGGCAAACCAAGTTTCAGGCAGGCTTGCCCAAGCTGGGCAGAGGTAAACTAAGTTTTAGGCGGGCTTTCCCAAGCTGGGCAGGGGCAAACTGGATTTCAGACGGGCTTGCCCAAGCTGGGCAGAGTCAAACTAAGTTTCAGGCAGGCTTGCCCAAGCTGGGCAAGGGCAAACTGAGTTTCAGGCGGGCTTGCCCAGGCTGGGCAGAGGCAAAGGCCGATGTAAGTTTCCAGAAATATTATTCATACCCATTCCTGATCACGGCTTTTCCACCTTTTTCAAATTTGAGGAGTATTTTCTTTTGATCATTTGATTCCAAGCGCTCCATTTTTTCGGAACTTCCTACAAAAAAGGTTGGAAATGGAAGTTGGATTGTTGCTGTTCCACCTTTGGGGGCAAGGATTGTAAACGAGTCGATAACGCCATTTTCTTTTTCGGCACTTATCAGGAATGCGCCTTCTGAGCGTAGGTTCTCGAAAGAAATATTCTTCCAGTCGGAAGGTACGGCTGGAAAAATCCGGATCACGCCATCGTGGCTTTGCAGCAGCATTTCCTGCACCCCGGCAGCAAAAGCAAAATTGCCTTCCAAAGTAAACGGATCGTATGTATAACTGCTGTGGCCAGCCTTGCATTGGTCGCCATTGAGGTGAAAGCTGTTAGGTGAGCAAAAACAGGAAGCAAAAGTGCGCAATGCCTGGGCGGCATCATCGCCACGGTACATCCTGGCATATATATTGGCAAGCCAACTGAACGAATACCCACACCACTGCGATGTGCCGTTTTTCTCCAGCCTATCCATACTGTTGTTAATAATTTCAATATCGGTTTCCGAATTAAAATCAAGTAGCCCTAATGGATGAAAAGCCATTAGGTGCGAAAAATGCCGGTGCGATTCGTTTAATGGGAAATCTTTGGCAATGCTCAGTCCACCTGTTTCATCAAGATCATAATTGCCAAATTGTGATAAAATGGATTTCCAATGTTCAGCTTCATCAGTCAAACCGAGTTCGAGTGCCAGTTCAGCAGCTTTCTCGAAAGCAAAGCGGCAAAGTGCCAGATCGTAATTGGTCATGCTTAAAAACCAGGCATCTATGCTGTTGTCCCTAAACTCGGGACTTGAACTCATCGGCAGCGACCGAATGCCATTTTTCAACTCTGTAACCTGTTCCAAAAAAGTAGCTGTCGCCGAAAACCAAGGATAAGCCCGATTTTTGAGAAATTCCCTATCCATGGTGTAGCGCCATTGCAGGTAAAATTTTTGTGCAAGCCAGGCCCCAACCGTCGGCGAAAGCGAATACATGTGCCATCCACCCATTGGCGCACCATCCAGAGTTGACACGCCAGGCACATTTAAACCTTTGGCACCGAAAACTTTTGCTGCATACTTTTCAAAAGTTGCCTTATGCTCCCAGAGCCAATCGGTAAAAACGGCAGCTTCTTCAATATGGTTCCCTTTATAGGAAGGCCAATAGCTGAGTTGAGTGTTCAAATCGTTATGCAAATCGCCCTTCCAAGGTGGCAGTTTGCCGTTGTCGGCAGTCCACACAGCTTGCAATGTAATAGGTGGTGCGCCTTTTCGCGATGCTGAACCAAATTTGTACATTTCGAGGTGATATTGTTTGTTGAGCAAGGCATCCGGCAAGGCTACCGACGATTTGTTCCAATACCCAAGCCACCATTGTTTGTGGTTGGCAGCACCTTGGTCGAAATGGGTTTTTATGGCTTTCGTAACAAGTGTTCCGGCTGCCACTGTTTTGGGTTTATCGCTATAATGCGAAGTGATTGTAAAGCAACCTTCGCTACCCGATTTGGTGCTGTTGAAATTTACCGCTGCCTCATAAGTTAAAGTTCCCCAGGCTTTTTGGCGATAAATCGTCATGTTTTTTTTGGATGCGATACTTCCTTCTTCGTAACCAAGGCGACGAAGGTCGCTGCCACCAACAACCTGATTTTCACTTGCTGCATCGCTCTTGCCAGAATATGCCGGGGCTTTTAGCATGGGAATTAATGAGACCCCTTGCCAATTGTACCTTGCTATTGTTGAGGTTGCATCAACAAAAGTGCGGAAAACAACACCGTTTTTCCATGTTATGGTACAAATTGCGGAGGCAATATTCAAAGTAGCCGATTCCACAGGGCCCAAATCCCTTATATCAAACTCAATAGCAGCCCCTGGAATTTTGGTGGGTGCGGCATCACGGTCGTAAGGCTCGTCGGCAACTTTCCAAACAGTATCGAAATCTCCTTTTATCCTTTGTTGGTAAGCCCAAATGTAAGTGTATTTTTCAATTTCGGCGGTTGGCCTCAAGTCCCACAAATCGGCCCGATCAACCGACAGGCGCAACATCCCGTTATTTTGCCAAACCAAAACTCCAATCATTCCATTGCCTAAAGGAAATCCCCGATCCCATCTTTCTGGGATAGAAGAAAATGTTAGGTTAGACGATTCTGTTGGTTGCGCTTGCAATGTAGAAGCGATAAAGAGAAAGCACCCGTAAAGTAAAAGGTTTTTAACAAAATTCATGGTAACTATTTTACTAAAGTTTGTTTGGATGATGATCTTTGTTGTTTTCGGCATCTTGAAAGCCGTAAAAATAGTTTTTTAACTGGATTCTATTTTTAAAAGCCTCAAATATAATTGATAAAAGGCGGATGGTTGTTATTGAAGTTCCGTTAGAACTCAAAGCCGCAGAATAACAAGCTTGCTCAAATTTGGCGTCGGTTTCCAGAAGGGCTACTTTCAAGGTTTGGTTAACAGTAATATAATTTTTAATATAGATACTATCATAAATAGTTTTAGGTCTGTGCTAATCTGTGAAGTCTGTGCCAAAATGGCGAATTGACGGAGTGAATAGGTACAAAATTTATTTTAAAATAATATATAGAAAAACGACTCAGAATTTCATCGCAAGTTGCCGAAAGCCATGAAATTCTGTATTTTAGCTTAGGATTTGGATATTAAAAATGAGGCAGATTATTCCTTTTACGGAATATCTGCCTTTTTTGCCTACAATAAAGAAATGCATGAATTTGGAACTTCTATTTGCCAAATTTATACCTGACATTCAATCCAAATGAATCGGCACCAAAATCAGTGTTTTTGATAATCCAAAAAGTTGGGCGCCAATCGGCTCCAATTACAATTGGAACTGTATTAAATTTATATTCTAATCCAATTTCACCACATGCACCTAACCAGAAATCGTTGCCTATATATGTGGTAGGGCCAGCTCCAACATACCAGCTAAACTCTTCACCATTAATTGGTTTATTGATAAAATCGAGCAATGCATCAATACCGACACCTCCATTGTAAAAGCCAAGGTCTCCATGTATTCTACCTAATGAGGATTGAAATACACCATCAATAGCAGCTCCAGCATTTCCATATGTGCCACCAAAGCGAACACCAATTTCCTGGGCGTTGGCAAAATTAATCACAGTAAAAGCAAAAATTGCAATCAGAAAAAGTTTTTTCATAAAATTGATTTGTTTGTTTAAAAAATTATTTGATGAAATTAACATGCTTTTAACGCAAATGTTTGAAACAAATTGCAATAAACAGTTTTCTAAAACCCAAATTTTCCCATTTCATGTTCCCACATTCTTCTTATCTTTGCCACATGCACGAAACAATCCTTATCCTCGATTTTGGCTCTCAATATACACAACTCATTGCCAGACGAATACGCGAACTGAACGTATATTGCGAAATCCATCCTTTTAATCATATCCCCGAGATACGGAACAACATAAAAGGTGTTATCCTTTCAGGAAGCCCTTTTTCGGTCCGCGACGAAAATTCCCCTTCCCCTGACTTGTCTGTTTTCAGAGGCCGTTTTCCATTGCTTGGGGTCTGTTATGGGGCACAATATCTGTCGAAAATTGATGGTGGCGTTGTAGCCCCTTCCGAAATAAGGGAATACGGTCGTGCTAACCTTTCATACATCGATCA
Organism: uncultured Bacteroidales bacterium; assembly: GCA_903878265.1. Classification (GTDB taxonomy): domain Bacteria; phylum Bacteroidota; class Bacteroidia; order Bacteroidales; family UBA4417; genus UBA4417. Next base: position 8,456 of record CAIRHD010000543.1, read on the forward strand.
CCAAAACGCGCTCGTTAATGGCATGAAAGATGGCAGCCAGGTGTGGATGAGTCATGGTGATACAATTCTCGAAATTCCTGAAAACTTTAAAATTATAGCCAGTACCCCAGATGTTAAAGTTGCTGGTTTCCAAATTGATGGCGAACCAACCTTTGGCATTCAATTCCATCCCGAAGTGTATCACAGTGTTGATGGAACGGTGCTTTTGCAAAATTTCATCGTAAATATTTGCGATTGCAAACAGGATTGGACCCCGCTTGCTTTTGTTGAAACCACGGTTGCCGAATTAAAAAGCCAGCTTGGCGACGATAAAGTTGTGCTTGGCCTTTCGGGTGGCGTTGACAGCACGGTTGCAGCAGTGCTTTTACATAAGGCAATAGGCACGCAATTGTACTGTATTTTTGTGGATAACGGCCTGTTGCGTAAAGATGAATTTCAAAATGTACTCGATTCGTACCAGCATATTGGTTTAAATGTAAAAGGGGTTGAAGCTGGCAAGCGCTTTCTCGATGCCTTAAAAGGAATTACCGAACCGGAAGCAAAACGCAAAGCCATTGGCCGCACGTTTATCGAAGTTTTCGACGAGGAAGCACACCGCATCCAGGATGTTAAATGGCTGGCGCAAGGCACTATTTATCCTGATGTTATTGAATCGGTGTCGGTAAAAGGCCCTTCGGCCACTATCAAAAGCCATCACAATGTGGGCGGTTTGCCCGATTTTATGAAACTTAAAGTTGTGGAACCCCTGAAAAGCCTATTTAAGGATGAGGTGCGCAGGGTTGGCAAAACCTTGCAAATAGATCCGAATATCCTCAATAGGCATCCATTTCCTGGTCCCGGATTGGGTATACGTATCTTGAGCGATATTACACCCGAAAAAGTGGCCATGCTTCAGGAAGCAGATGCAATTTTTATCAATGGCTTGAAAAACCATGGTCTTTACAATGAAGTTTGGCAAGCTGGAACTATGTTGCTTCCGGTTCAATCGGTCGGGGTTATGGGCGATGAACGGACTTACGAAAACGTGGTTGCCTTAAGGGCAGTAACATCTACTGATGGCATGACAGCCGATTGGGCCTATTTGCCTTACGAATTTTTGGCTACCATTTCGAGCGAAATAATTAACAAGGTTAAAGGCATCAACCGGGTGGTTTATGATATTAGTTCAAAACCCCCGGCAACGATTGAATGGGAGTAAATAGATCTTCATTTGTTGCAGATTTCTGAGAAACAAGTTTTGTGCATGAAGTAAAAGTGCCTAAAATGCCTAATGTGTGAAGTTCTCTAAGTACTCAAGGCACTCCAAGTACTCCTTATTGAACAAGGTAAATAGTTCCAAATCAACCATAGTCATCTTTGCATCACCTTAATAAAATTGCCATGAGATACCGTTTGTTTGTTCTGATACTATTTCTCCTTGCCATTTGTGTAAACAAACATGCACTTGCACAGGAAGTGTTGATCAAGCGTTCGGCAGTTATAGAAAACTATAAGGGCAAGCCATATTACATGCACTTTGTGGCGCAAGGCGAAACTGTTTTGGCACTTTGCAAAGCCTACAATGTTGGCATCGAAGAGCTAAATGCCGAAAACCCTTCCATTGAAAAAGGGCTGAAAGCTGATATGGTATTGCGGATTCCTCAAAAACCTGTTGCAGCGGCCACCGCAGCCGAATTAACGAAGACCGAAAAACAACCCGAACCAACCAAACCTGCCGAAAAACAAACGGAACAAGTTAAACCCTCGACTGCCAAATTAGAGAACCAAAATCCGCTATCAAAACCTGTTGACCAAGCTAAACCTTCCGTTACTAAAAACGAACAAACAAAACCTGCCAACGAAAAGGATTACATAGTGTATGTTGTTAAAAAGCAAGAAACGCTATATGGCATCTCTCGTCAATATAACCTGAGTGTTGACGATATTTTGAATGCAAATCCTGGTTTTACTGGGCTAAATAAAGGGATGGAAATAAAAATCCCAAATCAAAAACCGGCCAATAAGCCTGAACCTGCGGCTTCACGCAGCGACAAAACCGAGAAACCACTCGCAAACCCTGACGAAATAACTGTTAAAACCGGCGAAACCCTTTACAGTATTTCAAAAGCTTACAACACCAATGTTGACAAGCTAATTGACCTCAATCCACAATTGAGCGGTGGCTTAAAAGCGGGCATGGTTATAAAGTTGCGCGAATCGGCCACGGACAAAACGCTTAAAACCCAAGCTAAAACCGATTCCGTAATTTCCGAAAAACCTGTTTCAAAAAGCAATCCAGTACCTTCGGCAAATTGTTACAAGGCTAAAAACCAGAAATCTACATACAACGTTGCTTTGTTGCTCCCGTTTTTGTTAGATGATGCTTCGGCAGCCATAGAAGCCCCAGCCGAGAAAAACCCATCCGAATTTGAAAATTTCAACTATTTGCAATTTTATGCAGGCTTTATGCTTGCTGCCGATTCGCTCGAAAAATATGGCTTACATGCCAACATTCAAGTAATTGATGCCGAAAAACTTAACGATACACTTGTTATCAGGCAGGCACTGCGCAAACCGGGAATGGATAAAATGGATTTGATAATCGGGCCGGTGTATGCTTCTTCGTTTACAATTGCCGCCCGTTTTGCCGAAAAGCACGAAATCGGCATAATAAACCCACTTTCACGCCGCGAGAGCATTGTTGATGGAAATCCATTCGTGATTAAAACACAGTCATCGGGAAATGGGGTTTCGAACAAGCTTGTTTCTTTTATCACCTCAGAATATCCCGATGCCAATATAATTGTTGTGCGGAACGACAAAAAAGAGTTTAAAAGCCTAGCTGATAATTTTGCTGTCCATATGAAAGAAAGCATTGGAAACCATACTTTTAACGGAACAATATTTGAAGCAAACTATGCCACGGATCAAATGGCAGGGGTTACAAAAAAACTTAAAACATCGGCCAAGAATATTATTGTTTTCTTTTCGAGCAATAAAACCTCTGTCCCAAATTTCGTTTCACTGCTTAATGCGAATGCTAAATCCAACGATATTTTGCTCATTGGCATGGAAGGATGGGAGGAATTGGATCTCGAAACCGAATTTTTGGTTAATATGAATTATCATCAGGTTACATCAAATTATATCGATTACGAAAGTGAAGCCGTAAAGCAATTTATAATCAGGTTTCAATGCAAATATGGGGCAGTGCCACTTTCGGTCAACCACGCTTTTCTTGGGTATGATATTGGATGGTATTTCCTCACTTCGTTGATGTGGTATGGCGATGAGTATTTGTCGTGCCTCCCCAGCCGTAAAGGAAATGGGCTGCAATTCAATTTTGATTTTTCCGGTTCAAAACCCTCAGATGGCTTGCAAAATCAAGATGTTACGATTATAAAACTTCAGGATTATAAAATGGTGAATGTTGAGTGAACTTGCCTATAAAAGATGGGGTAAGGCAAAGGTCAAGAATTAAAAGGAGAAAAGTCATCGTTTCCTATGTTTTCACCTTTCATTTTCGCCATTTCTCCCTGCCAAAATTGCAAGTATTTCCGATGCAATTTCTTCAACCGATTTTCCGGTAACGTTTATTAATGTCCATTCGGGATGAAGCGAATAATAGCGGTTGGCAAAGTTGATTTCGCGCACTACATATTCATGTTCCGAATACTTTCCTACGCTTCCACCCAGGCGTTCGTTCCTTGTTTTCCGCAGTTCGGTGAGGCGTATGGCATTGGTTGTAAGACAGAAAATTTTTGATGTGTCAATGTTTTGAAGTATTTCAGGTGGGGTAAGCCCCATAATAATTGGGACGTTAGCAGCAAACCAACCTTTATAGGCTAGGTAAATGCTGAGTGGTGTTTTAAAAGTGCGCGAAACGCCTAACAACACGACATCGGCTTTGGATAGGCTTTCTGTACGTTGGCCATCGTCGTGGTTAAAAGCAAATTGCATAGCATCGATACGTTGAAAATAATCTTTGTTTAGTTTATTGTAAAGCCCCGGTTGTTGGGCAGGTTCGTGTATAAACCGGCTCGAAAGCCTCGTTAGCAACGGGCCTATAAGGTCAATGGTTTCCACGTTGTGGCTATGGCTTTCGCGAAGCATAAGCTCGCGCAAAGAATCTGTAACAAGGGTATGTACAATAAGCGCACCCGACTTTCTGGCTTCGGCAACAAATTCCCTTACCTCTTTTTGAGTGCGCACATCTGAATGCACTTTTACATCTATCTCGATACCAGGAAACTGGGTTAACGCTGCGTTAAGTGTTTGATGGGCCGTGCGCCCGGTGCCATCAGAAATTACTAATATCTGGTACAAGTTACGGCTGTTTAAATGGTGGGTTTTCAATTTCGACTCTGTGAAAACAAAGTTAATAAAATTTTCAAGATAATGTGTTAATTTGAAAATGAGCGAATGTTATAATACCTTGCAAATTAAGGTGATAAGAGACAATACACCATTTTGCTGCTGATTATTCATCAAGTAGGGTTAATTTTGCCCTGGGCCGTGGCTTCCGAAAGAGCTTAGGAATGTAAAGAAATATGTGAAAACTTTCTTTTGCATTTTGGCTTTCCTGACAAGCATATTCTTCAACTTTCCACTTTTCCATGAATATTTAGCCCTTTAATAACAAAGATTTGTCAAACCAATACTAGCGACAGGGTGACAAATTGTCTTGTTTTATAAAAAGGATTGATGTTTGATATTGCATTCGCAGCGAAAACAAAAAACATTTATTTTTAATACCTACTTTTGCAAATGGTTTGTGTTCGCTGACATGCCATATCAGAGATTTGCAGGTAGTCGATCCGTTGTCGGTTTAAGATTTGATGGATATTTTAAGTAACGTGAACGATCAGATTATAAGAAAAACAGCTTTAAAAAAGAGAATTAAAACATATTAAATGGTCAAACATAAAAAGAGTGAAACTTCGGGGATGCTTGCCGATATAATAGTGAAAGGGATGCAAGAGAAACTGGGGATGGATATTGTAAAACTGAACCTTTCGGGGATACCCAATTCGATTACCGATTATTTTATAATTTGCCATGGCTCTTCCCGTTCACAGGTTGATGCCATTGCCGATTCTGTGCAGGCGGAAGTGAAAAAAGCCGTTGGCCTGAACCCATCACATAAAGAAGGTTTTGAGAACTGCGAATGGATACTGCTCGATTATTTCGATGTGGTGGTACATGTTTTTCAAGCTGAATACCGCAGTTTTTATCAATTGGAGAAATTATGGGCCGATGCCCCACGTGAGGATGTAGCAATTATTAACGAACCAACAAAAGCAAAGGTTTCAAGAAAATGAGCAACGAAGATAACAACAAAACCGATAAACCAACCGATAAACCAAAGGATTCGGGTGTGCCAAAACTGCCAAAACTGCCGAAAGTGAAATTTAATTTTTACTGGATTTATGGCATTTTAGGAGTAATACTTTTTGCACTCTATTTCAACAATATGGGGGTTGCCCCAAAAGAAGTTGGTTGGGTCGAGCTGGAAGAGATGCTCAGAAATCAGGAAGTAGAAAAAATTATTCTGGTGAATAAAGAACAAGCAGAGGTTTTTATTAAAAAAGACAGTCTTGCTTTACCTAAATTCAAGGATGTTAAACCTGTAAATTCGCTGTCTTCACCTGAGCCACACTATGTTTACCAAATTGGTTCGGTAGAAACATTCGAGAAAGATGTAAGCGAGGCGCAAGTTAAAAAAGATGTAAGCGAGGCGCAAGTTAAAATTACAACACCTATTAAAGATGTAAGCGAGGCGAAAGTTAAAATTACAAAACCTATTTATATTAAACACGAAACACGTAAAAATTGGGGTGGCGACTTATTGTCATGGATACTGCCAGTTGTAGTGCTTGTCGGTCTTTGGTTTTTGATCATGCGCATGATGACAAAAGGCGGTGGTGGAGGCGGACAAATTTTTAATATTGGTAAATCGAAGGCACAGCTTTTTGATAAAGACACCATGGTTTCACTCAATTTCAACGATGTGGCCGGGCTTGAAGAGGCCAAAGTTGAGGTGATGGAAATTGTAGAGTTTTTAAAGAACCCGAAAAAATATACCGATTTAGGAGGCAAAATCCCAAAAGGCGCTTTGCTGGTTGGTCCTCCGGGAACAGGTAAAACCCTGTTGGCCAAAGCTGTTGCCGGCGAAGCCAAGGTCCCTTTCTTCTCACTTTCGGGTTCCGATTTCGTCGAAATGTTTGTAGGCGTTGGTGCCTCTCGTGTGCGTGATCTTTTTAAACAAGCAAAAGAAAAATCGCCAAGTATTATTTTTATCGACGAAATTGATGCAGTGGGCCGTGCCCGTGGGCGCAGTTCCATGACTGGCGGAAACGATGAACGTGAAAATACGCTCAACCAGTTGCTTACCGAAATGGACGGATTTCAAACCAATGCTGGTGTAATTATACTTGCAGCTACCAATAGGGCCGATGTACTCGACAGGGCTTTGCTGAGGGCTGGCCGTTTCGACAGGCAGATTTATATCGAATTGCCCGATTTAGAAGAACGTAAGGCAATATTTAAGGTACACATGCGCAACCTTAAAATGGACGATTCCACTAGTGTTGACTTTCTTGCCAAACAAACCCCTGGCTTTTCGGGTGCCGACATTGCCAATGCCTGCAACGAGGCTGCGTTGATTGCTGCCCGTGGCGACAAAAAAGTAATTGAGAAACAGGATTTCCTTGATGCCATCGACCGTATTGTTGGTGGTTTGGAAAAACGCAACAAGATTATTTCGCAACACGAAAAGAAAGTAATTGCTTACCACGAATCTGGTCATGCTGCCGTAAGTTGGTTGCTCGAACATGCCCACCCACTTGTAAAAGTAACAATTGTTCCACGTGGCAAAGCACTTGGAGCTGCCTGGTATTTGCCTGATGAAAGGCAAATTACCACTTATGAGCAGATGATCGACGAGATTGTTGCCACCTTGGGCGGCCGGGCTGCCGAAGATATAGTTTTCGGGAAAATTTCGACAGGTGCTTTGAACGATTTGGAAAAAGTTACCAAACAAGCGTATGCTATGGTTGCCTTTTATGGTTTGAACAAAAAAATCGGCAATATCAGCTATTACGATTCATCTGGACAAAGCGAATACTCATTTTCAAAGCCTTTCAGCGAAGAAACCGCGCGGGTTATCGATGATGAAATCCATAAAATGGTTGAAGAATGTTATTCCAAAGCAAAAGAGCTTCTGACCGATAACCGTGAAAAACTCAATCAATTGGCTGAAATCCTGCTATTGAAAGAAGTTATTTTCCGCGAAGATTTGGAGAAAATTTTCGGCAAACGCCTTTTTGACGACCACGAACATGTGATGATCAACGGAAATGGCGATACAAATGAGGAGCGGACCGGAAAAGCCATTGCCGAAAGTGCATCGCCAATAATCACCGAAAAACAAGACGAATCTACATCAACGGACACTTCACAATAACCATCATTTAATAATCACTCTATTAAGGCTAACTTTATTAAAAGTACTTAAAGTGCCTTGATTGCCTAAAATGCCTAAAGTTCTCAACATTAATTAAATTGGGTGTCAACTTTGATAAACCCTATTTTAATTTGCTGAAAAAATCAACAATATCTACTTGCTTACAAAATACAGAGATATTTTATTGTGGTAATTTAGGCACTTTTTACTTTAGGCACTGAATAGAAAAAGTGAATTTTGATGGCTGTGACGAATATTTGTATAAATTTACCCTGTTTTTAGCTACGGCTAGGCAGGGTAAACAATTTTATTCAAACATGGAAGAAAGTACATCAAGGGAAAAATTACTGAAAAAGGTACGTCATGCGTTAATTTATAAAACCGACAACCCTTATCCGCGTGTTGATTTCGACTCACCTATTTATAAGCCGCTGAACGACAC
>CAIRHD010000544.1 GCA_903878265.1 uncultured Bacteroidales bacterium
ATTAAACACAAACTCTAACCTATGATAAGGGCCATAATTATTGAGGATGAAAAAAGTTGCAGCGATTCACTAAAGAATATCTTGCGCAACATCGCACAGGATATCGAAATAGTAGCGGAATCTGATAATGTTATTACTTCGGTTGAGTTGATTCAGAAGTTGAGGCCTGATCTTCTATTCCTGGATATTAACCTAACCGATGGCCTGGGTTTCGAAGTCCTTAACCAAACCAATTACCGCGAATTCAGGGTTATATTTTTAACGGCTCACGACAATTACGCCATCACAGCTTTCAGGTATAATGCCATTGATTATCTGCTTAAACCCATTGATGCCGATCAGGTTTTGCAGGCCATTGAAAGGGTTAGGCGGCAACCCACATTTTTTTCGGCTTTCGAAGAAAGGTTTCAGGCCCTGCTAACAAACACCCAACACGAAAGAAAAAAAATTGCGTTACCAACCCTCGAAGGCATTACCATGTTGAATATTAATGATATTGTACATTGCTCATCCGAAGGCAGCTATACATCGTTTTTTACCATAAACGGAAAGCGGATTGTTGTTTCGCGGCCTATTAAAGAGTACGATGAGTTGCTAAGCCCATATAATTTTTTCAGGACACACCAATCTCACCTGGTTAACCTTAATTATGTGGAGCAGTTTCTAAGGGAAGATGGAGGCGTTTTGATTATGACCGACTCCAGTCGTATTGAGGTTTCGCGCCGCCGCAAGGATTTGCTGATTGAAATATTGCTAAAGAAAGGATTATAGGAAGAATATAACAGACTGTTTGTGTGTATTTTGTCTTCTTTCAAAAAAAAACCTGACAGTTTAAATTCTGTCAGATCTAAAAAATCTTGTTTAAATCCTGCAGTTACGTTAGTTCGTGCATTAGGTTAAAACTTGTACTGCATCCTCACAGTAAAAACATTGTCCTTTTGGTCCCTGGTGTAGCCCGTTAGATTGGTAGAAGTTTCGTTTTTCACCAAATCGTAATAAAGCATAACGCGCAGGTTTTGGTTAAAATCGGTAATCCAACCAAAGCCCCAGGTGGCAAAAGCAACATCGGTGCCATTGGTAGCCTTTGCATTCGTAGCTTTTTTGCCGATGTCGTTTCCAGCAATATCTGTATTCGGGTCGTAGAAATCAAATTTCAGCACAACCGAATGTTTGTTTTTGAATAATGTCTGTACAAGATAATAAGTGCCTCCATAGAAATTGCGCATGTAAAGTGTATAATCGATTGCCCCGGCTGGGCTTGTACTCGATTTATCGGAACCAGTCTGCTTCCCAATCATCAAATCATATCGGAGGGAGGTTTTCCCAAGTTTGGTTTGAAGGCTCAACATGGCATCCATTCCCAAATAACTCCTTTTGAAATACTTGCCAGGAATGGTATCGGCCATCCGCTGCCTGTACGCCTGTGTGCCACCGAAATCGGACATTTCGTAAGTTTCCTTTTTTGCCTGATAAACTGAACCGTTGTATGTAGAAACCCCTACCCCATAAGCGAATTTGTTTTTGCATAGTACATCCGAAACGCCAATGCGGCCAATGAAATCAAGCTTGTCGTCGGTTTCGGCATAAATTGAGTTTCCTGAAAACAAACCTGCTTCAGCTTTAAGCATGTGAAATGGTGATTTGTCGGGCATCTGGAAAGTAATGGAAGCACCCAGGTCGCGCTCGTTAGGGAAAAGTACTTGCGTTACCCTTGCCAGTTCGGGGCTTTCGCGCTGGCTGGTGGAAAAAGATAATTCCTGGCCAAATGGACGGAAGAAAACCCCGCCTGTAAGACTGAAAGCTTTCAGCCAAGGCTCTTTAACGCTAAAGTAGGCATCGCGGAGGGTAAAGCCCTTATCGTTCACGTTTACTTGCAACACGTAAGTGGATAGTTTCCCGGTATATGCCATTTTTAAATAACCGCGGCGTACCTGGAAACGCTGGGCAGAAGCTGCCGCGAAATCGCCACCGTTATAGGATTTTGCACCTAACGTATCAGCCACCTGATATTGCATTTGTATGTATCCCGAAAACTTGATTTTTTCGAGGCTCTGAACTGTTTTTGTAAGTCTGGCAATGCTTGCCGCCAACGAATCGTTCGAGGTTTGAGCCATAGCTTCCCCTGCTGTCAGTATTATAAGGATCAGGATGATTTTAAAATTCATGTATTTCATTTTTCTTTATTTAATTGATGTCAATTTAAAAATTGAATTTACGATTTCAGAATGACGATTTACGATTTACAACCGAATGACCATTGTATTTACGATTTCAGAATGACGATTTACGATTTACCACCGAATGACCACCAAATCAACCACCGAATTACCATTGTATTTACGATTTCAGAATGACGATTTACGATTTACCACCGAATGACCACCAAATCAACCACCGAATTACCATCGAATGACCATTGTATTTACGATTTCTGAATGACGATTTACGATTTACCACCTAATGACCACCAAATCAACCACCGAATTACCATCGAATGACCATTGTATTTACGATTTCAGAATGACGATTTAC
>CAIRHD010000545.1 GCA_903878265.1 uncultured Bacteroidales bacterium
AGGGAAATAAAAGAGGCCGTGCTCGAAGATGGAATCGCTTTGGAAATTGCATTGCAAGTCGCGACTTCAAACCCTGCCGATATTTTGAAGCTTACTAACAAGGGATATATCAAAGAAGGTTTTGATGCCGATATTCTTGTTTTGGATTCGGATTTCGGTATCAGGCATTTGATGGCAAATGGCAAGATGGTGAAATAAATAAAGGTCAAAAGTCAAAGGTCAAAAGTCAAAGGTCAAAAGTCAAAGGTCAAAAGCAGTGAGTTGAGTGGTAAGCCAATGGTGCGGAAGTGCTTGGCGAAACTTCAAAAGGTCAATATGAAAAAATGCCATATTCCCAAATTATTCGATAAACCAAACCCTTTTGAAAGGATGGATGGCTGGTTGATACTACTCTTTTCCAAGGCGTTGAAGCCGCAAAATATTGCAGGTTGTTTTTTGTTTTTTAGCCTGCTGGCATTTTCGGGCGTAAGCTTTGCACAATCAAATGTTGATGCGCCTAAAAATCCTGAAATTGAAAATTACTCCCCCATTTTACAGTTTTTGGCCTCGCCGGAATTGGAAGGCCGCGAAACCGGCACACCGGGAAGCTATATTGCTGCATATTACATTGCTGCAATGATGCAGGGCATGGGATTAAAACCATTCCATGGCAATGATAAAGTACAGAGCACAAAATTGTCTGATTATTTCCAAACCTTCTGCTTGCTTAAATTTTCTACCACCAGCGGAACTGTTGTTGTAAAATCAGGTGGCAAAAAGAGTTCTAAGCATCTACAATTAAAACTATACAAGGATTTTACGGTCAAAAACGCATTTCAAAATGTACAATTAGAAACAACGCCTGTATTTGTCGGCTATGGAATCAATGCTTCAGGATTGAGCTACAACGATTATGCAAATACAGATGTGAAAGGCAAACTTGTGATTGTGTTCGACGGGTATCCAGGGCAGCATGATACCTTGAGCGCAGCCTGGAAAAAATTCAAATCTTCTGCCGAAAATGATGTTTACGACTTCGACCATAAATGCCGTGAAGCGTTACAACAAGGTGCAGCGGCAATGATGGTTATTGATGAAAATTTTTTGAAATCAACAAATGAAAAGTCTGCATCAGCGAAAGCGGATAATCCTGATGATACACACTATAGGGATGCGGATTATTTCCTGCCTTCAAATAAGCCAAATTTCTCAATCCCTTGTTTTCAGTTTACCGAAAACGGAAGCAGACAACTTTCGGAAGCCTTCGATATTGATTTTAAAGATATTGAGCAAAAGATTGCGGATCAGGTTTATACTAAAGTTAATGCGTCAAAAGTTCAAATATCGCTAAACCTTCAATCCGTTGTTGATACACTTATTGTTTATAACGTAATTGGGACATGGCCGGGCCAAGATACTACAAAAACCGTGATTTTGGGAGCCCATTACGATCACTTGGGCAAACGTGGCAGCGATATTTTTTATGGCTCCGATGACAATGCTTCGGGCGTGGCCGGAATGTTGGCTTTAGCTGCAACTTGGACAGCATATAAAACAATTCCTCCGTTTAACATCACATTTGCTTCGTGGGCGGCAGAGGAAAAAGGCCTGATTGGTAGCGAATATTTTACAAGTTCGCTTGCCGCACCCGAAAACGTGAAACTGTATATAAACATGGACATGATTTCGCGCAGCGTGGTGGAGGATACAGCCCAACGCCAGCTCAGCATTGGCACTCGCACTGCCGATGAACACATCAGGGAAATAGCCCGAAAAAGCAATGCCACGCTCAACCGCCCTTTTGAACTCGATTTGTGGGATGTAACAGGGCATTCGGGCAGCGATTATGCTTCGTTTACTGCCAAAAACATCCCGATTATGACCTACAACACAGGTTTGCATAACGATTATCACACCCCACGCGATATTCCAGCCAATGCCGATCTGATAAAAATGGGCGATGTTTTAAAGGTAGTAAATGCTTGCCTTTGGGAGTTTGTGGATAATGAATAAAAGAGAATGTTTTTAAACGGCAAATACATAAATATCTGAAACATGAACCCCCAGTTTACTTGTAAGCGGATAAAGAAATATTTCTAAACTTGCAGTTGCAATTATTCCTCAGTTAATAGATCGGTTGCTATATATTTCGGTGATAATAAAATCCTTTAAAACAATAATATGGCTGCGTTTCTCAAAAAATCGGTTTCAGTGAGCATTATAAAGAGCCTATTTATATTTCTTTTCATGATTGAATTATTATGGTTATGTACAAAAGAGGAATCAGTTAATTCTCTAAGCGGTAAAATTATTATGCTAGTGAAAAATCCAGGTTCTTGTTGCCCTGACACAATATAATTTGACTATGATGAAAGCTCAAGGGTTAAAACTGTTTCACGGCAGATTTCAACTTTTAATACTATTCAGACCTTGACATTCACAAGGAATTCTTTAGGGCAAATAACATCTCTCAACGATCATTCACTTGGATATTATTATTCAAATACATTTGTAAATTATTCTATTGGGTCTGACGGCGAATATATTTCAGTCCAGATCACTTTAACTCATGGTAGTAGCTCCTCACAATATGTTGATGAATATATTTATTCCGGGGGTTGGATCACTCAGATCAATCGCCACCTATCAGATAACAACCGCTGGAAGATAAACTATTCCTACGATGATAAAGGAAATGTTATCAGGATAACGAAGTACAATGGGTCAGATTCCTTAATGTCGAGTATAGAATTTGTGTATGATAATAAATCGAATCCTGTAGAATCTGTTGATGATCCATATTTATTAGAGACTATTTATTTATCAGGTTACAACAATCCTTTAGCCGCAAAATACAATGAATCTGACGGGACTATTACTTATGTATCGCATACATATACCTATAATGACATAGGAAAACCTATTACTGATATAACATCATTGTCTTATGATTCATCTTTCTACTATCAGGATCAACTTACTCAATATATTTACCATTAATTTGTGTTTATACCCCATTGGCGCTCGGTGTGTCCTGAAGTAAAAGTACGAATTTAATCAAAGAAAGTTCTTTTACATGCTGTATAAAAGATGAAGGGGTCTCTTCAAAGAGATGGGCCTTCGCAATAGCTGTGCAGGCAGATATTGCAAACCGCCTTGCGGTGCTGTAGCCAAAATCTATGGTATTGAACGGACAAGGAAAAGGTGGAGCAAACCATCAGGTATAAATAACGGAGATGAACGCAAGTGAACCACTGA
>CAIRHD010000546.1 GCA_903878265.1 uncultured Bacteroidales bacterium
CTTTGGAATAAAAATCAAGGTTTTCAATCAATTACTAAAATTTTTTCTCTTCACTATTGCCAGAATAAAAAAAGGTATTACCTTTGCAGCCTCAAAAAACAGTATGGTCCGTTCGTCTAGGGGTTAGGACGTCAGGTTTTCATCCTGGTAACAGGGGTTCGATTCCCCTACGGACTACAAACAACATTTTAAAGTTTTACAATGGCAAACCACAAGTCATCCTTAAAAAGGATCAGAGCAAACGAAAAGAAAAGGCTTCGCAACCGATATTATGCAAAAACTATGCGTAATGCTATCAAAAGCTTTCGCGATTTAGAAGACAAAACTGTTGCCTCCGAAAAACTGCCTTCGCTGGTTTCTCTTATAGATAAACTTGCAAAGAAAAGCATAATCCACAAAAACAAAGCTGCGAATTTAAAATCGAAGCTTACCAAAAAGGTTAACGCCTTATAATCGGTATTTTCTTTACAAAAAGCCTCTGTAAACAGGGGCTTTTTCATTTTATATGCTTTTGTGTTTTAAAATTTTATTATTTTGTATTCATAACCAAAAGTGATGGACAAAACCCCAAAAACTTCCATAAAAAATTGGGCCGAGGATGACCAGCCCCGTGAAAAGCTGATGAACAAAGGTCCTGCCGCTCTCAGCAACGCAGAATTGATTGCAATACTCATTGGCTCAGGAAATTCCGATGAATCGGCAGTTGCACTTTGCAAACGGATTTTGAACGAAGTAAACGATAATTTAGCCGAATTGGCCCGGTTGACGCTTCCCGATTTGCAGAAGTACAAAGGAATTGGCGAAGCAAAAGCAATTACCATAGCAGCAGCACTCGAACTTGGGCGGCGTAGAAGTACATCCGTGTTGAGCGACAAACCAACGATAAAGGACAGTAAAACCGCTTTCATCCTTTTTCAAAAGGAACTTGGCGACTTGAATTACGAGACTTTCTGTGTCATTTTGCTAAACAGGGCCAATAAAGTACTCAAAACAGTTAAAATTAGCGATGGTGGGATTACAGGTACTGTTGTCGATCAGCGAAAAGTATTTAAATTAGCCCTCGACAACAATGCAACTTCCATTATTTTAGGCCATAACCACCCTTCCGGACAAGTAACTCCCAGTCAGGCTGATATTGATTTGACCAAAAAGCTGAAAACGGCAGGGCTTACGCTCGATTTACCTGTGCTCGACCATATTATCGTTGGCGATGGGAATTATTATAGTTTTGCCGATGAGGGAATTATGTAGGGATTGCGGATTGCGGATTGCGGATTGCGGATTGCGGATTGGGGATTGCGGATTTTTGGGGATTTCAACATTTTATTGAATACTGAACAAATAATTCATTTATAATCAACAATATAACATTTAGACGGGAATTTTTTAATGCTAAAAATAGTTACCATAGTTGGTGCCAGGCCACAGATAATAAAAGCAGCCGCTTTAAGCCGCACCATCAGGAAAATGTTTTCGGACGAAATAAGTGAAATTATTATCCATACCGGACAACATTATGACAATAATATGTCTGAAGTGTTTTTCGAGGAGCTTGAAATCCCGAAACCTCATTTGAATCTACATATTGGATCTGCATCGCATGGCGAACAGACTGCACAAATGTTGATAGGTATTGAAAAAGTATTGCTTGTCGAAAAACCTGATTACATCGTTTTATATGGTGACACAAATTCAACATTGGCGGGAGCTTTGGCCGGTATAAAATTACAAATACCTGTAGTCCATATCGAAGCGGGTTTGCGCTCCTTCAACAAAAACATGCCGGAGGAAATCAACCGTATAATGTGCGACCATGCCTCTACTTTATTGTTTGTCCCAACCAAAACAGGAATAGAAAACCTTGAGCGTGAAGGCTTTAAAACAGGCAGTTCATCGCCTTATACTTCTGATCGTCCGGGGGTATTTCATTGCGGCGATATTATGTTTGACAACCTGATTCACTTTTCGGAAATGGCTGGGCGAAAGACTGACATTTTGCAGAATCTGAACCTTAAAGAAAAGGAGTTTGTCCTTTGCACCATCCATCGCGATAACAATACTGATTCACATGAACGCATGAAACAGATTATCAGTGCATTGTGTTATATACAGGAGAATCTGGGATTGGAAATTGTTATTCCGCTTCATCCACGCACTTCCAAAATTATGGAAAGCAGTTTGCCGAAAGAATTATACCGCAGACTAACCGGCAACAGAAACATCCATCTGATTCCACCGGTTTCATATCTCGAAATGATAGCTCTTGAGAAAACTGCTTGTTTGATATTGACGGATTCAGGTGGAGTTCAGAAAGAAGCTTACTTTTTTAAAAAACCTGTTGTCGTTCTCCGTCCTGAGACCGAATGGGTTGAAATTGTCGAAAACGGTGCAGGCATTATTGCTGACGCCGATGAAGATAAAATCGTTGAGGCGGCAAAGTACTTCCTTAAAAATAATCCACTCGCATTCCCCGAAATTTTTGGGGATGGACATGCAGCAGAATTTATATGCAGGATGATGCTGGGCCAAAAGCCAAATGGTATTTATAAACCTGATTAATAGACTCTTCGAACCAAATATTTTCGATACTTTTTAAGGATGAACTTATGCCATGCTACGGACTTTTCAAGAATCATCAACAAAAGCACCTTTCTCAAAAGCACTTTATAACAAAATTAATCACACATTTTTTTCATGCTGAATAAACTTATATTCTTATTTCTAATTCTCGTTTCAACCAGTACTTTTGGTCAAATAAGCTTTGAAAAAGGATTTATTATCCTGAACAATAACGATAAAATGGAGTGTTTTATCAAAAACTATAATTGGGTAAAAGCCCCTAAAAACTTGGAATACAAGCTCTCCGATTCGGGTATTGTACAATCCATGGATATTTCGGCAATCAAATCTTTCGAAATTGAAAATACCGTCAAATATATACATGTCGAAATATCTATTGATCGATCCTCAACCGAATTATCATCTATTTCGACTGACCAAAATCCCTTCTGGTCGCAAGAAAAATTATTGCTGAAAGTGATAGTTGAAGGGAAGGCTTCACTTTTTTATTATCAGGATTTGGTTCCAGAACGGTATTTTTTCGAGGTTGA
>CAIRHD010000547.1 GCA_903878265.1 uncultured Bacteroidales bacterium
CGGAGGGTCAAAACAATTGTGCGGAGGGTCAAAACAATTGTGCGGAGGGTCAAAACAATTGTGCGGAGGGTCAAAACTATTGTGCGGAGGGTCAAAACAATTGTGCGGAGGGTCAAAACTATTGTGCGGAGGGTCAGAATACTTGTGCGGAGGGTCAGAATACTTGCGATTTGCCGGAGTGCAACATTATGTCGCTCCCCGACTTATACTTTAATCGGGATAAATTACCGCACATTTTCTTATAATGAACCACCTCGGCGCAAGCGGACGAGGTATTTAAGCGGATCTTTATTCTCATTCGCCGCAAGCAGCGGGGAATTTACCCAAAGAGATTAAAAGTGCCGTAGATTATTTGCGCAAGCAAATACCATGTTGGTAGAAATAATGAAAACCCCGCATTTTAGGAAGTGCCGTAGGCACGATATATCTGCTATTTGCTAACGCAAATAATCTAACGGGACTAAAAAATGCGACAATTTACCCCGTTTTGAGTATAGCAAGAATACTTTAAAAGCCGTTGGGCAAACTGTGTTGACTGCGGTGAGGAATGAAAAGTAGGGGTAAGAAATAAGAATTGGGGCGAATCAAGTGAAAAGACTGTTTGAAGACGGCTTTGGACCACTCCCCGAATAAATCCATTTATTTTTTTGTAAACAGGCAAAAAATTATACTTTTGCTTTATGAACAAGCTAAAGAATCCTGTTTCTGTTTTCCTTATTTCGTTGTTTTCCACTATTTGCCTAATGGCATTTCTACCTGCTTGCACCAATAGCAATAAAAATAACAACAATTTTTCTGTACAGTTTTCACTCATACACGGCAAAGCAAATAAACAGCTTGCCAGCAATCCTATCGGAGCCATACTGCTTATGGACTCTGTGGTACAAGTTGTTTCCATGGAAGCTCTTGCCGATACACAAATGGTTGATTATATCCTGCTAAAGGCCGATGCTTTGTTGAAATTGGATAAGGTGGACACCGCCTACAGTTTTATGCTCAGGATGAAACAGGAAATGCCTACCAAGAAAAGGGCTTTGGTAAAAATACAGGTTGGGCTTTGGTTAGCCCAACAATTGATGGATAAAGGCAATTACTTCATGGCCCGCAAGCAACTCGAAGAAACATACTTGTTTTTCGAAAAAGATTCTTTCCCCCACCAAAAAGTAAATGCGCTGAACATTGACGGGACTTTACTTGCGTATATGGGCGATTATCTGGCAGCACAGAAAAAACTTATGGAAGCTGCCAAAATATTGGAAGTTTTGGGCGAAACCAAAGATTTGGGGCCTGTATATATCAATCTTGCAGGTAATTTCCAATCGCTGAAAGACAACAAGTTAGCACTGCTCTATTACCGAAAAGCCATCCAAATAGCCAAAGAGTATCACGATAGCATCAACTATTCGGTGGCACTTAATAACCTGGGGATTTTTTTCGCCCCAACCCAACCCGACAGTGCCGAATATTATTTCACCAAAGCAAGAAACCTGTTCCCGCTTAAACCCTGGTCAACCGAGGCTTTGTCGGCAAGATTCCACTTGGCCGGTTTATTTTACGATAAAAAGCAATATCGAAAATCACTTGACTTGTACAATGAGGTGCTTTCCATTTCCAAACAATACAGCATAAAAAATGGGATTTATAGGGCCATGAGCGGTATTGGCAATGTATATGAAGCCCTAAATATGGACACTGAAGCCATCAAGATATTTAGGGAGGCAACAAAATTAGCAGCAACAGCAGGGGAAACCCCTGTCAGGATTCAACTGCTTGAGGCAGAAGAATACATGTACAACAAGGCAGCGGATTTTAAGGAAGCATACGCTGTACAAAAAGAAATCAGGACCCTGCGCGATTCGCTGTTTGCAATGGACAAGCAAATAGCCGTGCATGACCTCGAACTAGCTTATAACAATGAAAAAGCCGAACGACTAAACGAATCGCTAAGTGCGAATATGCTGCTGATTAAAAACCAGTTGCGGGCCAATAAAGTAATTCTGGGTATAGTATTGTTTGCGTTACTTGTATTAGGTTTCTTGCTGTTCCGTATTTATAATCTGTACAAGCAGCGCGACGAAGCCTACAACAGGCTGTTCGAGAAATATAGGGCCGAAATTGATTCAAAAGAACCAGAGAAGGCTATAATTCAAATCGAGAATCTATTGCCCGATTTAAAAGCAAAAGTAACGGATATCAACTATCAGCTTGTTATTGAACACTTCGAATCGAAAAAACCTTATCTGAACAGCAATTTAAAATACGACGATGTGGCCTTACGCCTAAGGTTAAGCCATAAGGTAATATCAAAAACCATTATTGATAATACCGGAATGAATTTTAAGACTTTTGTAAACAGCTACCGCATAAAGGAAGCATTGCGGCTGCTTGCAGAACCCGAGTTGCGCAATTATAAAATAGAGGTTATTGCAAAGGAGGCTGGTTTTGGCTCCAAGGCAAATTTTTATGCGGCATTTATTCAAATCACCGGATCAAAACCTTCTGAATACAGGTAAAAAGCCGGTCCCTTTTGTCAACAATTATACCAAAATCGATTTTCTGTTCTGGAATCGTGTCCAGAAAATGGCCTTTTTTGTCCGGGAAAATGCCATTGATAAATATTGATCATGTAAGAACCTCCTCCTTTTAGCTCTGCAAATTATGGTTATATAGCAATCAATATGATTGTTATGAAATTCCCGGACAAATTTTACCTGTTTTCGGACGTTGATTTTTTGTTTTAAATATCTTCATGTTTTAGTTTCGCATTGTTTTTATTCACCTACTCAAAACTACTAACCATGAAAATTTTTTACACCTCTATTATGCATGTGCTGAGACCATGCAATAATGAAATTGCGAAAGGACAACTTTCCTTTTTTACCGGCCAACCGAAAGCAATACTGACAGTTTTTCTGTTTTTGGCCATGCTGTTTGTTTCCCGGAATGTGCAAAGCCAAACCTACTCCGGCTATCAGTTTGGTGACCAGACCACTTATGCGGTTAATCAATGGTCGGGGTATGTTTATACTAACCAAGACTTCAACAGCAGTAGTTATATGGGATTCTACTTAACAGGATCTTCAGATTTCAGTACTGACTGGGGTAATGGTGGCCCTGGCCCATTTGGATCAACCTATATGAGCGATAATGACTATTTTTGGATACGGTATAGAATGAATAAAACGTATGAAAATGGGTTATATACATTTTCATCGAACTGCGATGACGGTGTAAAAGTATATTACTCTAATACAAGTGGTTCTACCTGGACTACAACTATTGACGACTTTTCCTGTACCGCAAGTACCCGCACCAGCACAAATGTAAATTTAAACGGTAATTATAATTTTATTATGGAATATAAAGAATGCACCGGGGGAGCGCATGCTGGTATTTCCATAACCCAAACCTGCCAGGTACCTGGTACCACACAAAACCCCACGGGGGTAGGTACCGGGTTTACAACCGCCACTATATCATGGAGTGCGGGTGTACCTGTAGGGACCAATACCCAGTACATCTACAATGTTAAAAGAGCATCGGATAATGCATCAATTGCTTACTCTCAAACAACGGCTCTATCAGTAAGTCTTACCGGTTTGACCGCTAATACAGGGTATTATGTTGAAGTCTTTAGCCAGGCATTATGTTATAACACGGTCAATTCTGCAACCGCAACCTCCCCTGTTTTCTACACATACGTTGCTCCAGGTGCACCAACTTCGTTAACAGCAACTGCAACCGGAACAACAACAGCATCACTTTCATGGGCGGCTGGCTCACCTGTTGGCAACCCAGCCCCCACTTATTATTGGGTAGTTAAAAACACTGGTGGAACTACAATTACAAGTGGAAATACCACAAGTACATCGGCATCCGCAACGGGGCTTTCAGCCAATACTATCTACTATTTCACGGTTTATGCATCAAACAGTGCTGGTTCATCCTCAGTGGCAACTTCCCAGAATTTCGCTACTTTGCCCACACCTCCAACCTCTGTTACTGCAACGCCCTCAACCATCGCGGTTGGTAATTCTTCAAACCTGAATGCTACATCGGCAGGCAATACCATTAACTGGTATTCGGTTGCAACGGGAGGCACTTCTTTAGGATCAAGCGCGAGTGCCGCCAATTACCCGGTAACCCCATCCACCACCACATCCTATTACGCAGAGGCTTTTTCACCTCCATACAATAATGGCAGTTTAGCACTGCAAACATCAACGAAATGGGCAATTTATGGTGTTATGTTCGATGTAACGACCCTTTCGGCACCCAAGGCGGTAACAGGTTTTCTATTTTATCCGGGAGCAGCCGTTGTGCGGACATTTAAGGTTTATTACAAGATTGGAACATACGTTGGTAGTGAGACCAACTCTTCGGCATGGACTTATCTTGGTGATTTTAATAATGATGGACAGTTGACTTCAAGCCTGCTTGATATTACTGATGTAACCATCCCCGCCGCGACCACTTATGCATTCTATTTGTATAATCAACCTGTTACATATACTATGCTGCAGGTTAAGGATGTGGCCTCAACCTATTCGGATGCTTCTTTGTCCGTAGTGAGCGGATCAGGGACTATGTCATTATTCGGCACAGTATCAACAGATTTAACGCTGAGAGGCAGCGTTCAATATGCAAATCCGGGCCAGGCAAGTGCAACCCGCACTTCGGTTGGGGTAACCGTTACCCAGGCTCCGGCAACCCAGGCCAGTGGTGTTACTTTCTCTTCAGTTGGTGCAACCCAGATGGGAGTATCTTGGGCCATCGGAAATGGTTCAAACCGGGCTGTATTTATAAAAGCAGCTTCCAGCGGCAATGCAGCGCCGGTTAATGGCACAGCCTATGGCGCAAGTACCACATTTGGTTCCGGAACACAAATCGAGTCAACAGGCTGGTATTGCGTTTACAATGGCATCGGCACTTCGGTAACTGTAACCGGGCTTTCGGCAAGCACAGCCTATCAGGTACATGTGTGCGAATACAACGGCTCCACAGGCAATGAGGCTTATAATACTAATTCGGCAACCAACAACCCGAAATCGCAGACAACTTTAGCAGTGCCAACCATTTCCGACTTTACGCCAACCTCGGCTGGTACAGGAGTATCGGTGGTGATTACAGGCACTTATCTCACCGGGACCACAGCAGTAAGCTTTGGCGGTACAGCAGCAAATAATTTTAGTGTTGTGAATGCTACCAGCATCACAGCAGTGGTTGCAAGCGGAACAACAGGAAGCGTAAGTGTAACCACTCCGGGTGGAACAGCTACACTGGCAGGATTTACATTTATCCCCGCACCCACAATAACTTCTTTTACACCGACATCTGCAGCTACCGGAACAACAGTTACCCTTACAGGAACCAATTTTACCGGTGCAACGGCAGTAAGCTTCGGCGGTACAGCGGCAAGCTCCTATACCGTGAACTCTGCTACTAAAATTACGGCTACTGTTTCCGGAGGTACCACCGGCAGTGTGAGTGTAACCACACCTGGGGGAACTGCTACTTTAGCAGGATTTACCTTTACATTGCCTGCACCGCCCACCGGAGTAACCGCAACGCCATCAACTATTGCGGTTGGCAATTCCTCAAACCTGAATGCTACATCGGCGGGAAATACCATTAACTGGTACACGGTTGCCACAGGAGGCACATTATTAGGATCAAGCGCGAGTGGTGCTAATTATCCGGTAACACCAGCCACCACAACTACCTATTACGCAGAAGCATTTTTACCACTTTCCGGTGTTACCGATTTACCTTTGGCAACATCAAATACTACTGGTGCTTCCGGAGTGATGTTCAATGTTACAACCCTTACGGAAGCCAGGGCAATAACAGGTTTTTCATTTGCACCGAATGTAAGCGGTGTTCAAACAATTAAAGTGTACTATAAAAGTGGGACCTATGTAGGCTACCAAAGCAACTCAGCGGCCTGGACCTTGCTTGGTGATTTTAATTCAGATGGGCAGTCGGGATCAAGCCTGCTTGATATCACGGATCTCATAATTCCGGTCAATACTACTTATGCATTTTATATCTATAGCAATAGCGCAGGCGGTCTATTCTTTCATGGTAATGCATCAACTCATGCAGATGCTTCATTATCAGTGGTGAGTGGATCAGTAATGCTCGATCTATTCGGCAGTTCCTATCCTAATTATACATGGCAAGGATCCGTAAAACATGCAATTCCCAGCCAGACAAGCGCAAGCCGTACTTCTGTTGGGGTAACCCTTACCCAGGCTCCAGCAACCCAGGCCAGCGGTGTAACTTTTTCTTCTGTTGGTTCCACCCAAACGAGTGTATCATGGGCCATCGGAAGCGGTACCTCAAGGGCTGTATTTGTTAAAGCGGCATCCAGCGGCAATGCAGCACCGGTTAATGGCACAGCCTATGGCGCAAGTACCACATTTGGTTCCGGAACACAGATCGGATCATTAGGCTGGTACTGCGTTTACAATGGCGACGGCACTTCGGTTACAGTAACCGGGCTTTCGGCAAATACCGCCTATCAGGTACATGTGTGCGAATACAACGGCACTTCAGGAAATGAGGCTTATAATACTAATTCGGCAACCAACAACCCGAAATCGCAGACAACGGCAACGCCGACCATTACAACAAGCGGAACATTGAGTGCATTTACAAGCTGCTCAGGCACAGCATCAGCAGCGCAAAATTTTTCGGCATCGGGTAGCACATTGGTGGCAGATATTATAGTAACCCCACCAACTGGGTTTGGGGTTTGCCTCACATCGGGTGGAACATATACCGGTTCTGTAACTTTAACACAAAGTGGTGGGACGGTTTCAAGTACAACTATTTATGTCCGTTTAACAAGTTCAGCCACCGGTTCCCCTTCGGGCAATGTTTCACTTACCTCAACAAGTGCAACCACAAAAACAGTGGCTGCAAGCGGCACGGTCAATATTGCATCAACTTCACCTACTTCCATAACCGGTACAACAACCGTATGTAGCGGTTCAACAACTACACTCACAGCAAATGGCGGAACGACTGGTACTTCATGTACATACGAATGGGGAACAGGTGCATCGGTGGGTTCCAATATTATTGTTGGGGCAACATCAGTTAGTTACACAACACCGACTCTTTCAACTGCCACAACCTATTGGGTACGCCGCAAAGATCCTGCGCCTTGCAGTACCACAACAGGTGGGGTAACACAAGCCGTTACAGTGAATACTCCATCTACCGCACCTACCTCTATTACCGGCACAACAACCGTTTGTAACGGTTCAACAACTACACTTACAGCAAATGGCGGAACGACTGGTACTTCATGTACATACGAATGGGGAACAGGTGCATCGGTAGGTTCCAATATTATTGGTGGGGCAACATCAGTTAGTTACACAACACTGACTCTTTCAACTGCCACAACCTATTGGGTGCGCCGTAAAGACCCCTCGCCATGCAGCACCATAACCGGAGGTGCAACTCAAGCCGTTACAGTGAATTCAATCTCCACAGCTCCTACCTCAATAACCGGAACAACAACTATTTGTAACGGAGCAACCACAATATTAACAGCAAGTGGTGGAACGGCAGGCACATCCTGCACATACGAATGGGGAACAGGTTCTACGGTGGGTTCCAATGCTGTTGTTGGCGCAACATCAGAAAGTTATACAACACCTGCCCTTTCGTCAAGTACAACTTATTGGGTACGCCGGATTGACCCTTCGCCTTGCAGCACTATAACTGGAGGTGCAACACAAACTGTTACCGTAAATCCAACATCGGTTGGTGGCACTGCAGCGGCAACCTCTTCAAGTGTGTGTTCGGGAACTTCAACCACTGTTACGGTAAGCGGTTATACCGGAGCCATCCAATGGCAGCAATCAGCAAATGGTACTACAGGCTGGGCCAATGTTACCGGTGGAAGTGGTGCAACCACTGCAACCTATACCACGCCAAACCTTATAGCTACAACTTATTATAGGGCGGTTTTAACAAGCGGAGTTTGCTCATTGGATTACAGCACAACTACCTCGGTTACAGTA
This sequence comes from uncultured Bacteroidales bacterium, assembly GCA_903878265.1. Taxonomy (GTDB): domain Bacteria; phylum Bacteroidota; class Bacteroidia; order Bacteroidales; family UBA4417; genus UBA4417. The sequence goes on from CAIRHD010000547.1 coordinate 8,040, forward strand.
ACAACAAACCAATGGCAGGGCTCAGCAACCGGGGATTGGGAAGTGGCCGGGAACTGGTGTGGCGGCATCCCTACCATTGATAACGATGTAGTGATTCCTACAGGTAACACGGTTACTGTAACTTCAGCAACAGGAACACCTGCTGCATGCAAAAACTTAACAATCAACGGTACACTGGTAATATCAGCCGGCAAGGCGTTAACCATTAGTGGCGAGCTTGTAAACAATTCTGGTAGTACCGGACTGATAATCGAAAGCAATGCTATCGGGACCGGTTCGCTGTTACATGGTTCGGCAGGTGTAAATGCTACTGTTCAGCGTTATGTTTCCGGCAATACCAACCTTGAGACCATGACATACCACTTGGTTTCGGTGCCGCTTTCTACAGCAGGCAACCCCATGAGCGAAATATTTACCGGTTCCTACCTTTACAAATTTGACGAATCAAAAGCTATTGCCGAATCCTGGGTTGCAATGGGCACTGCCACAAATACCGCGCTCCCGGTTTCGGGTGGTTATATGGTTTACTCACCTGAGGCCTCGCATACTTATCTTTTTCAGGGGCCTATAAATGCAGGGGCTTTCAATGCGGCAGTAAGCTATTCCAACAATCATTATAACCTAGTTCCAAACCCTTATCCTTCGGCAATTGATTGGGATGCTACATCGGGATGGACAAGGGACGGAAGCAAAATCGCCAATGCAATATATATGTGGCCTTCAGGTGAGGGAAATTATGCTGCTTACGTTGCAGGAGCTTCCTCTTATGGAGGTTCGCGTTACATCCCGAGCGGTCAGGCTTTCTTTGTTCAAACCATTGGAGAATCCCCAGTTTTGGCAATGAACGACAATGTGAGGGTTCATAATAGCCAGCCTTTCTACAAAAATGATGAACAGATTCCGGATTTGCTGCGGATTACTGCTGATGCCAATAATTACAAGGACGAGGTGGTTGTTCGATTTACAGAAAATGCAACAACATCTGCTGACTACGATTACGATGCATGGAAAATTTATGGATTGGAGGGCGCGCCACAGCTTTACACCTTAGCTTCCAACAACGAAATGCTGGCCATCAACAGCCTGCCTTACCTCGAAACAGCTTATACCGTTCCGCTCAATTTTGAGTTGAAAGCTGAAAAACCGGTAACTTTTACTTTTAGCAGCATCGAAAGTTTCGATCAGTCGGTAAGCATTTACCTCAAAGACGAACTCGCCAACCAAACTATTGACTTGCGCAGCCATCCGGTTTATACGTTTAACCACAGCCTGGGAAATGCAGCTAAGCGTTTTAAATTGATTTTTGGCGGTGCTATCGGGATTGATGAACCAAAAGCAGATGCGAACAAAATGTGGGTTTCTGGGAATACACTGTATATAAATGCACCTGAATTGGCCAAGAAACAAAGTCTGATAGAGGTTTTCAACCCTGCCGGTCAGAGGTTAGTGGCAAAAAACCTTGTTTTAGACGAAATCACAACTTTCGATTTGACCGTGGAGGGGTTTGTGGTAGTGAAACTCACTTCGGGACAAAAGGTTATGACAGCTAAAGGGATTTTGATAAAGTAAACTGGTTTTAATCAATTACGGGCATGAACAATTAACAACAATAAACATACTAATACTTAAAACCATGAAAAAATTAATGATTCTCCTGATTATGCTTACGATAGGCGCAGCCACACTCAAAGCACAGGGGCCACCACCAAACCCACCCTCTTCAGCTAACAATGGCGACAACCTGAATGGGCCAGTTGGCAGCACCAACGGCGCACCCATCGGTAGCGGAACATTTTTATTGTTGACCTTGGCTGCTGCTTATGCAGGAAGGAAAGTTTATGTGGTGAATATTGCAAAAATCCAGTAAAAGTAGCGGCAAATCTGGTTTATGCATCAAGTGTCGGGCTAACTCAATGTTACCCGGCACTTACCATTTTATCCCCCTCCTGCTACAAGAAATATAAAAGGACAAGGCATGCACTATTACCTCTAATAGCACTTACAAATGTTGAAACCTGTCAGAGGTATATGAATTACCTTTTATACTAATTAATTAACCTTTCGGAGTAATTGAATTACCTTTCGGAGTAATTAAATTGCCTTTTATAGTAATTAAATTGCCTTTCGGAGCAATTTAATTACCTGTTCACTGTAATTAAATTACCTTTCGGAGCAATTTAATTACCTATTCGCTGTAATTCAATTACCTGCTTGCTGTAATTCAATTACCTGTTCGCCGTAATTTAATTACTTGTTCGCTGTAATTAAATTACCTTTCGAAGTAATTAAATTGCCTTTCGGAGTAATTAATTTACTTTTTGATAACGTTAATTGCACGAATACTTCGGCCTTCCGGCTTCGGTGTTCCAGACCACGAAAGCCAAATTCCATTCAATTCGTGGTAGGGCCGCTCTTTTAATATTTTGACTCCAGAAGCCTCTTTATAAAACAGTTGCTACCTCGTTATAGATGATCCGGCAATGATTTTTTACTAAAAACCATGTAATTCAATTCATTTAGTTATTTTAGCAGTTCAAAACATTAACAAAAAAAATAGTTGATGAAAACTTGTAAAACACTCTTCCTGCTCACATTGCTTTGTATTCCATTGGGGTGCGTTTTTTCTCAAATAGTAAACCCTGAAACACTTGCAGCAGGTTTTTTACGGCAATTCGAAAAAAGAGATCACAGCAATAAGGATTCAGTTAATTTGATTGTAAGCCGGATGATTGTCAGGGTTAAAGCTGAATACCCCGATAAGGCTGGATTGGTACTGTGTTCGGCCGGCAAATTGCTCAACAATCAAGCGCACGATGATGCAGCTCTGCAATGCCTTCGGGCATCACTCCCTTTGATCAGCAAAAGCAAAAACCCAGATGAGTACATAATTTGTGCGCTTACCATTGTTGATGTTTTTTATAAAGCTATGAAATCGGATTCTGCAAGCTATTATTGTGATCTTGCCCAAAGCTTTTCGCAGCAGCGAAAAATCAATAAATACAATGATGTAATTTACAACGATAAGGCTCGGATTGCTGATTTAAAAGGCGAACGGTTGATGGCGATAGATTGGTATTTGAAGGCCGCCGATATACAAAGGCAGAAAAAAGACAGTGCCAATTTGGGTGTAGTACTTTCCAATATCGGAATATTGCACACCAATCTTAAAAACTACGATGAAGCTATAAAATACCTTCGCGAATCGGAAATTTACAACTTGCACCAGAAAAACTTGTCCAATTTGAATGATACTTACATCAACCTGGCAATTGCTTTTCAGGAAAAACGCAAGTTATCTGAGGCTGTCAGGTTTTATCATAAGTCAATCGTTCTTTCAAAAAAATTGCAAAACGATCAGCAATTGGCAAGGGCATTTATGAACCTTGGCGTTACATATAGGATCGAAAAGAAATACACTTTTTCGGCGGCCTATTTTGATAGCAGCACTTTTATTTGCGAGAAAAATAATTTTCAGGTAGGCGTACTCTTAAATAAGATTAATCAGGGACACTTACTCGTGGAAAAAGGGCAAATCGGCAAAGGCCTGGCATTGCTCCAGGATGCAGAAAAAGATTTGGATAGCTACAAAATGCCCGGAATACAGAGCGAATTCTGGAAAATAATATCGATGGGCTACGAAAAGGACAAACAATACTTACAGGCACTCAAATATTACAAAAAATTCATTGAATTAAAAGATAGCATTGCTGGCAGCGAAACCAACCAATATGTATTAGAGCTGCAAACCCGTTACCAAAGCGAGCGTTCGGCAAGGCAAATTGACCAGTTGCAGGAAGGGATAGAGACACAAAAAGCCCGGAACGGATTTATTCTGATAGGCCTTGGAATGGCGGTTATCATTATTTTATTGCTTGTGGTTTTACTGATTATTTACAAGAGGACCGAAAAATATAAGCAATGGCTTGTTAATGAAGAAAATGCAAAGTTGCGTTTGAGCATGGATGTTAAAAACCAGGAATTGGTAAGCAAAGCCATGAATATGTTCAAGATCAATCAGATTGTAATAGATGTGGGCAATCAGCTTAAACTTGTTTTGCCTGGTTTGACAAAAGAAAAAACCGATTCGTTGCAACAATTGCTCAAAAACCTGGAGAGCAGCCTTCCAACTGAGGCATGGAAGGAATTTGAAACCCGATTTGAACAAGTCCACAAAGGGTTTTATGATAAACTCATAATCCAATATCCCGATTTAAGCCCTACCGAATTGAAAGTCTGTGGTTTTCTCCGGCTTAACCTTACTACCAAAGACTTAGCCTTGCTGACAAACCGCAGTATTGGCACCATTGACCATTCGCGTAGTTCGATCCGCAGGAAAATGAAACTTGAAAACGATTCCAACCTTACCTCTTATTTGCTTTCGATATAATTCTTCCATTTAACGAATAAAAATCAACCGGGAAATGCTTTTGCCATCCTGGAATACCCCCTCAATTCTTAAACACATATATGTTTGTATATATTTGATTCGTTGATTGTTGCTGCATCACCAACAGATAAATGACAGATGGTTTTTTGCCACTATCAGATAAATGACAGGTGTTTTATTTGGACAAAGTGAATTTTGTGCCGTGTTTTGCTTATAATCTACCAATAAAAAATATGGATGAAGATTTGAATCAAGACATTTCCCGGAAATTTGACGAACACAATCTATTGCTTGAAGAAAAATCAGTGGCCTTTAAAAAACTGGCCGAAGCTTTGGCTGACAATTATGTATGCCCTTTAACAGAAAAACAGAATGTTGATGAAGACTCAAGTGAAAATAAATAGATCAGTATGAAAAATAAACATACTTCTATGCTTGTGCTGCTGCCAACAGAAAGCAATTGGTTGCAAACGGCTACAGCACAGCTTTCCGTAACAAGTTCAAGCGGCGCAAATGCACCATAGAGCACTTTGAAATTCGTATTCGATGCAATAAAATCAAACACAAATCACACAGATTCATTTCCAAAGTTTCACAAACTAAAAACAAACTAAAAACAAACTGATATGGACTCACATTTTACAAAAAAGAAGTTAATGCGATCAATTCCATTTTACCTTGTTCTACTCTTAGCAGGAAACGTTTCTGCTCAAACCTACGTGAACAGCAGCACCGGTAGCGATGCCGGAGATGGTACTGCCGGCAACCCGTATAAAACCTTTAACAAGGGATATACTATGGTGGCAAGTGGTGGAACAATTGATCTGACCGGGACTTTTACATGGACGGATGTCGGTGAAACCGGGGATGCGGCAACTACTGGTTTTACAATAAATAAGGACGTGACAATTACAGGGCAGGGAGCGGGTGTAACATTTGTACAGGCAGACGCTTCAGCTAACACGGCAGATAGAGGTGTTTTTACGATTCCTTACGGAAAAACGACCACAATCAATTCCATTACTATTCGCAACGGTAAGACATCAGGCGATGGGGGTGGAGTTAATGTTGTAGGTAGTTCAGCAATTAACAACTGTGAAATTTGCTATAATTATAGTGGATCTGCTGGAGGAGGAGTAGATGTGCGGGGGACATTAACAATCCAAAACAGTACAATCCATGATAATTCTACAATTAATATGGGGGGAGGGATTAACCGGTCTTATTACTCGGGAACAAGTGGAGTACCAGGCTCTACAGACAGACTTGATATTATAAACTGTACAATCACACTTAATACTGTTACTGCCCCTAATGGATATTTTGATGGTGGTGGTGTTTTTTTCCGGAGGGGCTATGGAAGCATAACTAATTCAACAATAACAGGTAATAAAATCACTCTGTTCCCTAATCAATATACGCAAGGTGTCGGTATTGACGATGCGGCTACATCAGTAGTATTAAAAAACAATATTATTGTTAATAATTATCAAAATTTAAACTCTGGTGGTGACATTGGAACTAGATCAGGATCTGGTACTTATACCGATAACGGAAATAATGTAATTGGTAGAATAGCCACAACCGCCGGTGATGGATTTAGTTCATTTGCTTCGACTACCTGGATAGATGGGCTTGAAACAATTACCGATGGCACTTTCATTCTTCAAAATGGGCTGGGAACTACAAGTGGCTCTATTAGTATTTCCGGAACTTTGGCTAATAATAATACTACCAATTTTACCCAAACCCTGGCGTTGGGCGCGTGTAGCATTGCTATAAATGCAGGAGCCACAGGCTCAAATGGCCCGGTAACAGTGCCTGCTACTGATCAAAGAGGAATTTCGAGAGTTGGGAATGTGGATATAGGCGCTTATGAATTCACTGGTGCATCGGCTAATGTAAGCGTTAATCCTGCAACACTTACAGGTTTCTCCTATACTTATGGAAGCGGGCCAAGTACGTCACAAAGTTTTACCGTTTCAGGCACTAATCTGAGTGATAATTTAGCATTAACAGCACCCACAAACTATGAAATATCAACCGGAGGAGCATATTCAGGTTCAGTTCCATTAACCCAGACGGGTGGCACGGTTGCTGAAACCACTGTTAATGTGAGGCTAAAAGCCGGATTAGCTGTTGGTAATTATAATAACCAAACCATTGCAATAACCGCTACATGTGTTTCACAAGCAGTAACCTGTTCGGGTAGTGTGACCCCAGGTCCCGCAATAGTTACCAATCCTGCCACATTGGCTTTTGGTTATAATGCATCAGGTACTACATCCTCCGAAATGACCTTTGCCTTATCGGGAAGTAATTTATCTCCTTCTTCTGGAGATCTAACCGTAACGCCACCAGCTAATTTCGAAGTTTCAAAAACTACGGGAAGCGGCTTTAGCGCTTCGGCTATTACAGTTGCCTATACCGGAGGAACATTGGCTTCAACAACCATATATGTAAGGTTTAAACCCACATCACCAGCAACCAACTATTCAGGAAATATTGCCTGCTCCGGCGGAGGTGCAACCACGCAAAACGTTGCAGTAACCGGAACTACTAATCTGACTTATTGCTCTGCAAGTACTAATACAACAGATCATATGGGCATCAATCATGTTGTATTTAATACAATTGATAAAACCACACCGAATGTAAATCCTGGATATAGTGATTTTACCGCAATTAGCACCAATGTTGCTAAGGGGCAAACTTATACTTTAACGCTAACCGGTTGGGGATATACGCAATATTTTAAGGTCTGGTTTGATTGGAATCTAAATGGCTCATTTGCTGATGCAAACGAAGAATTTACTGTTGGAACATCTGCTACTCCCACCTCATACGTTTCATGTAGTATCTTAATCCCTGCAACCGCCACAACAGGAAATGTGCGCATGAGGGTAAGATCCAACTATACCGGTTCTTCGCAGCCAGTTGCATGTGATATTGTTCAATACGGCGAATGTGAAGATTATACATTAAATGTTGTGGTGCCAACAAGTGTTTGGAACGGATCAGCAAGTACAGATTGGAATACGGCTGCAAACTGGACACCTGCTACCGTACCTACCGCTATTAGTGATGTTACAATCCCTGATGTAACCAACGATCCAACCGTAAATCAAGCTGCTGGCACTCCGGCTGTTTGCAACAATCTTACTATTAATTCAGGTGCTGTGCTTACCATTGCTGGTGGCAAGGCACTTACAGTAAACGGCACAATTTCAAATAATGCCGGAGTGGATGGTATTATAATCGAATCTGATGTAAGCGGTACAGGTTCCCTCATCCACAACACAGCCAATGTGCAAGGTACAATTAAGAGGTATGTAGATGGTAGTACCAGCATCAATTTATTTAAATACCATTTGGTTTCTATACCATTTACCCCGGCAACAGCCTCCACGCAGAACCTGTTTTTAGGAGCTTACCTTTACGATTTTGATGTGGCAAACAACGCTTGGCATGGGTTAGGCACTTCAACAAGCAACACCTTGGAAGAAACCAAAGGCTATATGATTTATGCCCCTGAAGCTTCGCATACTTTCACCTTTGCCGGCGCGATGAACGCTGGCACATTCAGCCCAATGGTTACTTTTTCGGGGTCTGGTAACAATTTAGTTCCAAACCCATACCCAAGTGCAATAGACTGGAATGCTGCATCCGGCTGGAGCAAAATAAATATTGCCAACTCGGTGTATGTTTGGCCTTCGGGAGGAAGCAACTATGCAACGTTTGTTTCGGGTGTAGCAAATAATGGCGGTTCAAATATTATACCTGCGGGACAATCGTACTTTGTAAAAGCAACGGGAGCACCAACTTTTACCATGACCGATGCTGTAAGGGTACACAATAGTCACGCTTTTTATAAGTCAAATGAAAACATTGCCGACTTGCTTAGGGTAAAAGCCACCTCAAATGCAATGACTGATGAATCCGTAGTCCGGTTTACGGATTTGGCCACAACCAATGCCGATAGCGATTACGATGCATGGAAACTGTATGGTACTGATGGCGCACCACAGCTTTACTCCGTAGCTGCCGATAACGAGATGCTGGCCATCAACAGCTTGCCTACATTAAATGGCTATGCAAAAGTGCCAATGAATTACGAGTCCACTTTTACAGGTGATGTAACGCTGAACTTTAGTGAACTGGAAAGTTTCCCCAGCACCTTAGCCCTGAAACTCGAAGACAAACTTACCGGCCAGTTGATAAACATCAGGCAGCAGCCTGCCTATACTTTTGCACACCAGTCGAGCAATGCCAAGGATCGTTTTGTGCTTCACTTCGGCAGTGCCACAGGAATTGATGAACAGCGTACCACTAACGGCAACATCTGGATTTCGGATAAAACCGTAAATATCAGCAGCCCTGCTTCTGTTGGCGAAAAAGCAAAAGTTGAAATATACAATGCCGCCGGACAAATTATTTTCAGCAAGCAAATCACGCTTTCGCAACTCACCAAAGTGCCAACCAATCTTAGCGGGTTTGCAGTGGTAAGGGTAAGCACTGATAAGGATGTGTGGGTTGCAAAAGGGATTTTCTAAATGAAAAACGAAAAGTTTGAACATTCAACATTTGAACGCGCAGCCTTGAACCTTGAACGCGAAGCGATTGAACATTTGAACAAGCGAACATTTGAACGCGAAGCATTGAACCTTGAACGCAAAGCGATTGAACATTTGAACGCGAAGCAATTGAACATTTGAACGCGAAGCAATTGAATAATAGAACATTTGAATTAGAGAACATTTGAACAAGAGAACATTTGAACAAGAGAACATTTGAACGCGAAGCAATTGAACCTTGAACCTTTCATTGAACAATTAAACAACTAAAACAAAAAAAGCCATGAAAAAAATAATCATCATTCTCGCATTTTTAACCATCGGTAGTTTAACCATTTTGGCACAAGGGCCACCGCCTACTCCGCCATCTTCGGCAAACAATGGCAGCAACTTGAATGGACCAGTTGGCGGCACTGGCGGCGCTCCCATCGGCAATGGCACTTTTATCTTGTTAACCTTGGCTGCTGCTTATGCAGGGCGCAAGGTTTACATAGTGAAGGTTGCCGGAGACCAGTAATAAACCAGAATATATTTACGGGCAACTTTCCGAAAAAACTCTGACAGGGTTTTGAACCCTGTCAGAATTGCCTTCTACTTTTCGGAGTGGATTAAATTCCCAAATTCAGTACTCAACATATATCGAAAATTTGTTTTTACAATCGCAAAACAGAATATTAACTTTGTCAAAAAAAGTGATGGAGTTACAGATGGTCATTGGGATAGACAAACGCAACCCGCATTTTACCCCACTGCCGCACGAATCCTTTCGTGTGGTAAAGAGATATTTATTCACTATTCCAGTTAAATAAAGCCAGAAAATCCAGTCGTAAGTGTGCCAAAAATAGTACAATTATTACTCGGATAATTTTGCGTAAAGGTATTTCTACTCTCTAATTTCCACAAATCCCAATCCCTCGTAGCGGTTTTTTCAAACCTTGAAGCGGTTGCTTTTACCGAAACCACATCATCAAGAACCAATATAAATTACATCCATTTGTCGAAATGGGCATTTCTGATAGTACTTTTAGTCTGCTATTCAAAACACAATTTGAAACCCACAGGTGATTTCCGTTTACACTCGCTTGTAATTATTTGTTTTCGTTTAATTTATAATTAGGACTTATGGGATCAAAATTTTGTAAACCATTGTCCCACAGCAATAAATTGAACAGAACAGTTACAGATAATCCCGAAATAAACACAACTCTTAGATATACATAGTTGTTATGCCTCATTCTGTGAAAAAGAGTACAAATAAAAATAAGAAAAGAAATTGTGGAAAAGCCACATTCTTTGTAGTGATTATCAATCGAACTGAAATGTATAAAACAATAGACATAGACCGTAATAACCTAACTTTAATGGGAGTTAAATTTTCCGACCTTAAAACATTGGAAAGTACCGCAAATGCTATTGGCACAAATATGTTTGAGGGTTTTGAACCCACAAAAGAATTAATACAATTGTATGTAGATTGGAAAATTGGTATAATTTCCGAAACTGACTTTTTGGCTAAGTTATATACCATTTATGGAAAATAACTATCAGTACATTGACTCCGATTACAAATATACCAATAAAAATGATGTGCTTCATAATTTGGCGAATATAGAAGATGAAAAAATACTATTAGCTAAGGAGAGTTTAAAAGTTTCTAAAAGAGTTGAAGAATTATTTGAAAATTCAATCAAAATCAACCTCTCTAATTCATTGCTTATCATTCATCACTATTTGTTCCATGATGTGTATGAATGGGCAGGAAAAGTTAGAACCGTAAATATAAGCAAAAACGGAAAACCTTTTTTTGACGGAGAACGCTTTTATATTGATTTTCAGTACATAGACACCCTTATTGCAGAATACAGAGCCATTCGAAAAACCAAGAAACAAGAGCTATCTCATAAATTATCCGAAATTTTGGACAATGTAAATTATTTACACCCTTTCAGAGAAGGAAATGGACGAACACAATGAGAATTTTTAAGATTGTTAGCTTGAGAAAAAGACATAAAATTGAATCTCAA
>CAIRHD010000548.1 GCA_903878265.1 uncultured Bacteroidales bacterium
CGCTGCCAAAAACAAGCGGGTGGATGCTTCAAAAAGTATCATCTATATCTATGATACAACCTCTGTCTCAGAGTACCGGCTTTGCTCCTGGGGAAATGCCAACGACTTCCCAACCCTCAGCAACGACATCATCAAAAAAGTAGGGGTACTGAGTACCGGCTTGAAATTCACCCGGAACTTTACCATGGGACAAGGGATTTTCCCTGCAAGGGTTACAGGATATGAAGATAATGGTGCAGAAATCCTGGAAGTGATCAACGATAAAGAACTTATTGCCTTTTGCCAAGGAAGAATGGTCCGGCGATACCTCGAAAAAGCACTTAGGGATTACCTAAAATTTGGCTGTGCCAATATTCACCTTATCCCGGATGCAGAGGGGAAATCTATCAACGGAATCGAAGTTATCAACGCTCTATATTGCCGATATACTGTTGCCACCAATGGCATTATCGAAAAATGTATTGTTTCAGGAAAATTCCCCGACTTCCCCGGTCAGGAATTTGAAGCCTTCGACCTGCTGGATGATTTTGATCCATACTCCGACCTTGACCGTCGCCGGATGGGCGGAAAAATCAAAGGCAAATCCTTTGTTTTCGCTATCAAAGATTCATGGAGCAACAACGATTATTATCCCGAACCTGCTTGGTACTCCGCCTATTTGGCCGGATGGGTGGACATCGCTATGGTGGTGCCCAAATTCCTGAAAAAAGCTTATGAAAACCAAATCAACTGGAAATGGCACGTCCAAATCCCTTATGCATTCTGGGACAAAAAGTTTCCCGAAACTGATTTCTCAGATACTGCTGCCCGTCAGGCTGCCATTCAATCCTACATGGACAGCATCGAAACAAACCTTTGTGGCCCTGAAAATGCCGACAAACCTTTATTCACTTTCTTCGACATCAACCCCAACAACGGCAAAGTTGAAGAGCAATGGATCATAACCCCGCTCGATAACAAATACAAAGAAGGTGATAAACTAGTTACTTCTGCCGCCGCCAACAGTGAAATACTGTTTAGCCTTATGATCAACCCAAATGTGTTGGGCGCAGGGATGCCCGGCGGAACCTATGCCGGTAACCAGGGCGGAAGCAATATCCGCGAGGCTTTTCTGGTCAACATCGCAAATGCCTGGCTCGACCGGCAAAATATCCTCGACCCCCTCGAAGCTCTGCTTCAGTTCAACGGCTACAAGGATGTGCAGCTCCGCTTCGGAAACACCATTTTAACAACACTCGATACCGGTGCCGGTACGAAAAAAACACTCTCCTAACATGCTGCTCTCAACCATTGCCGAAATAAGGGAAATTCTCAAAATCAGTACCTCCGTTGATTTTGATGTCCTGAAACCAATCCTCGAAACTGTGGACCGTGAATTTCTCCGCCCTGTCCTGGGTGCAGAAATGCACGACAAACTTCTTGAGTTTTACCATTCAAGCCCTGACCAAATCGCAGTACCAGAACCCGACCCTCCCGTTTCGCCTACCCTTGAACAAATTGCCACCGCAACCGCCAAACTTCTGAAACTGGCTCAATCCGCCGAAATCCATTTGGCCTATTGGTATGGCTTCGATTTGCTCAACGTGCAAATTATGAACGACGGTTTTAAACGCACAGAAACCGACAAGGTAAAAGGCTTGTTCAAGTACCAGGAAGATAACCTGAAAAACTTTTTCAAAGCTGCAGGCTTCAACGGCCTTGATTCCATGCTGGAATTTCTGGATGGCCCTGCTAAACTTTGTTTCCCCGAATTTCACGACAACGAAGCTGGCTTGCAGCGCAAACAGATGTTCATACCCCGGACAGATGTTTTTAACA
>CAIRHD010000549.1 GCA_903878265.1 uncultured Bacteroidales bacterium
AGCAACTCGTATTTAGGCATATAAGGCGTCAATATAAACAATCTGTCATTCTCTTTTACTATCTCAATTGTGTAATTATTTCCAAAATCATATTTACCAGTCAATCTATCAAAAAAGTCAGGATTAATTTTTATGGGAGTTTCATCTTTAAGCCTGCTTGCCTCAAAAAATTGTCCGTCCTGATATTGAAATAAACGATCTACCTTTGAGAATGTGTCAGTTACAAATTTAATTTTTGCATTCCTGGCTTTGAAATAAAATTCATTTTCAGAAATGGGTGTCAATTTGCTGGCTTCCATCATGGTCATTTGCCCAAATAATTGTTTGTCTTTCAATGTTACCCACATGGCCATCCCTTGCCCGTAATTATACCTGCCTACATATTTTTTCAAAATGTCTTCGCTTACACTCTTACCCACACCACTTTCCTGTTTTTCCATTTTATCCTGAAGTATAAATTCAGATATTGCCTGACCATTAGATATTGGATTAATACCTTCGGGTGTTGGAAGTGAATTAAGCAAAACACAAACAGTTAGTTTATTTTCCGGTTGGCGTTCAAGATAAGAAAAGAAACCTGAGGAAACACCGGAATGTTGAATAAATTTAAGTCCCCTGTTAGTAAGCAAAAACCAACCAAACCCATAGTCAGCCTTAGCGCCACTGCTTAAAATGGTTTGTGTGAAAGCCTTTTTTAGCGTGGCTTCTGATAATACTTTTCCATTAAAAATTGCTTCGTTCCATTTATACAAATCCTTTGAGGTGGAATATATACTTCCAACTCCCAAAGCCCACGACATTTCCTGAAAGTCAGCTTTTTTTACTGCTCCACCATTTATGCTGTATCCTTGCGCTTCATTATCCAATACAATATTGGTTTCATACAGACCGGTATTATTCATACCTAACGGTTTAAAAAATGTTTCGTGCTGGTATTCACTTAACGTTTTACCCGAAAGTTGCGAAACGATATAACCTAAAATAAAATAACCCGAATTGTTGTACAGGTAGCGTTCTCCGGGATTAAAATCGTAAGGAAATTTTTTAATAATATCAAGTAATGCCTGGGGAGTAACAGGTTTGCTCACATCTAAACCAGGCGTAGAATTATAATCATGAATTCCGGATGTATGAGTAAGAAGTTGATAAATTGTCACTTCATTTCCACGCGGAAAATCAGGGATGTACTTTGATAATTTGTCCTCAGTCTTTATCCTGCCTTCTTCCTGAAGTTTGAGAATAGCAACAGCCGTAAATTGTTTTGAAACAGAACCTATTTTAAACTTTGTATCAGGCGTAACCTGAATTTTCTTTTCAATATCGGCATACCCAAATCCCTTTTGGTAAACAATATCACCGTTTTGGGCAACCAATACCGAAGCACCAGGCATTGTGTCAACCTGTAATTTTTTAAATATGCTCGAAATGCAGCTGACTAAGCCAGGTATTTTATTCTTTTCCTGTGCTTGCAGATTAGCACTTCCGATAAGGTTAATCAAAAAGATGACAGACGAAATAAATCCAATTCTCTTCTTCATAGCTTCTATTTATTTCATTTAACTTCTGTTTATTATCAATTCATTCTGATAGGCGGGAGTTTGAAAACGAAATTAATTTAAAAAAATGAGGTTTAAATTAATTGGAAGGAATCATTCGGAGAAGAAAACCAACCTTTTGGGTAAGTGCTGTTAGCGTTTCGTGCTACTGCCTGTTCGGAGTTGGTCAGCCCGAAGTTTACACAACGGTTTATTTGATTACTCATCCGCAACCTATTTGCTGCCTTTGTAAATGACTATGCGTTTAGGTTTTTGCCCATTTAGGTGTAAATAATTTTCAAACTCTATTTTGTCCAACTCAAATTTGTTTGTTGAAGTCTTGGTGATGAAATTGATAAAATAATCATACTGATGTTCTCCACCGTTTGTGAAAACCACCAATACAAACTCTGCTTTTTGTTTGTCAACCCAGCCCATCATATTCACATAAACCAGAGATTTTCTTTCTGCTTGTTTTTTTTGTCCTACTTCCGGGCTAACAAGTCGGATTTGAGTTTTCTCAATTGTCTCTGGTAGTTCTATATCCGGAAAGTCGTCAGGTTGACCGTAAACGTGCTTTCCAAAATACAAAGTGTCAAAAGTGGACTTGTCCTTTTTGTAAGCTGCTTTTAAAAATTCTGCAATGGCTTGGGTATAAATTTTTGTCAGTTCAACTTTCTGAATAGTTAAATTATCTGACGTAGCAGAGATTGTCTGTTGACTTACTGTTGAAGAGCTGTCGGCAACGATTTTGCCAATCATTGACATATTGCTTTTAAGATTTGAGCAAGCAGTCAAGCCAAGGAAAACTGTCCAAATTAAAGCTCTCAATTTGTATTTATGTCTGTTCATTGTTTGCTCTGTTGGTTGATATTTGCACTGTCTTTCATGACTGCTAATGGTTGACAGTATGGCAATTGCAGGAATAAATAGTTGCTCAAAGTCAACCAGCACAAATGTAAATAAAGATTTCAAATGAATTGACGAATACCTTGCCTCATAGGGAATGTAGTTCAACCTGGAATAATCGCTGGGCACTTTGTGCCGCTCATATTCCTATTTATTAACAACAGTTATTTTTAGTTTGTCCATGGTTCTTTGTCTTTAGCATTCATAAATTTTTGACCGTCATAAATACTTATTCCTTGCCAGGTGCCAAACCAAAGTTGACCTTTGTTATCCTCATAAATACTTTGAACAACATTGGTAGTTAAGCCTTTGTCAGTCGTGAATTGGGTGAAATGTGCTCCATCGTAACGGTAAACGCCATAACCTTCAGCTGAAAACCAAATGTTTCCCTTCCTGTCTTCACAAAAATTATAGGTTTCTATACCTTCAATAATTCCATCCTTAGTGAAGTTAGTGTATGTTTTAGAATCATATTTACTCACACCGCCATTAAAAGTACCAATCCAAATATTTCCGTGTTTGTCTTCTAAAATATCCGATACATTATTGTCGGTAAGTCCACTTTTTGATGTTAAATGAATGAATTCGCCATTTTTGTATTTGAAAATTCCATTTCCATCGGTAGCAAACCACATTGTTCCATTTCTATCTTCCAAAAATTTAAAAACCAATTTATCAGAAAGCATAGGTTTGGAATTTTCGACTTTTGTATCTGGCAATAAAAATGGAGTAAACTTATTGCCGTCAAAATGACTAACCCCGCCAATCGAACCAACCCAAATGAGTCCGCTTTTGTCAATTGTCAGGCCCCAAATCTCATCATCTTGCAGGCCATCTTTTTCTGAGTATGTAGTGAATTTTTCACCATCGTATTTTATGAGCCCATAGTCAGTCCCAAACCATAAATGTCCTGCTTTATCTTCAACAATCTCTCTAACAACATTAAATGGGCGGAGTCCTTCGATTGAAATTTTTTCAAGTGTTTTACCATCGTAGCGTATAATCCCATTTCCATTTGTTCCAAACCAATAGTTCCCATTTTTGTCTTGAAACATTGTCCTTACAAACTCCCTTACCATTCCATTTAAATTGGTGTGAATTTGCGGAAATGTTGTACTTTGATTTAAATTGATTGGTTGATTGTTTATTCCAGTTTCTGTTGTATCATGAACCGGTTTTTCTATCACTTGTCCTATGCAAGATGATATTTGAAAAGTCAAAACAATTAGAATTAAAGTTCTTAGTATAGATATTTTCTTGCTTTCAATGTTTGCCATATTGTTGGTCCTATAATTCTGACTAACGTTTTTCAACGTATTGATAATAAGTATTTTATTCATTCTATTTTTTCATTTTTTTACTCGTTAGCCTTGGAAGTCAATGTTTGGGGTATAGGGGGGATTGGTGCGAACGCTATCTGTCTAGGCGAAGTTGGCGATTTTTACCACAAACGTTGATGCGGAGAACCATTGTTTGATTAACCACAAATGTATCTGCGGAGAACTGAACCGACACTTTTGCCAAACTCGTATAAGTGGTAGTGATTAATTATTGTACGATAAATTTTGTGCTTGCTATTTTAAGACCACTTGATTGTATCTGACATAAATATGTTCCATTACTAAATTCTTGGGTATCTATTAGTAATTCTTTATAGTTATTGTCAATAGTATATGTCCTCACAACTTCACCTTTTATGTTATAGATTGAAACTTGAGCTTCTGTTATATTTGATGGAAAAGTATATGCAAGATAAATATAGTTTCCAGCAGGATTTGGATATGTTTTAAGGAAGCTGTTGTTTATAATATCTGGAACTTTAATAGCGGTTGGTATTAAAGTTCCAGGCAAATTGTAAACTTTTGCCGCATTATCGCTATGATTGTCAAGTATCATTTTCGTTCCACTTGGAGTATTGAATATAGCTCCATGTATACCATCATAAGTACTTATTGAGGGCGTTTCGCTTGGTGCGTTTAAAATTAAAGCCCCCGATTCATCTATGATTTTCGTTACGCTGTTCATCCAGTTATTATCATCTATATAAGAAACCAGAAACTCTACATCTGCATCTAAATCAAAGGTTGCTTCAGATACATACGCAACCTCAGTACTTGTTACATTTGCCAATACAGGAAATGTCATACTTTTAAACAGAGAATGGTCTAGGTTGTATAATTTTAACTCCCCAGTCGAAAC
>CAIRHD010000550.1 GCA_903878265.1 uncultured Bacteroidales bacterium
GACAGAAAAATTATAGTAAAGACGGAAAGAATGTAGGGGATTTTGAAATTCCGTTTACCTGAAAGCAGCCATCAGCAGGTTAATATCCTGAAAAGGAAGCCGGAACGAATCGCTAAGGTATTTGTTTGTCGAAATACCATTATAAATATAAACGCCTTGTCGAACGCCAAAATCGGATTGTAACACCTTTTCAACGCCACCTTCGTCGCCAAACCGCAGCAATATCGGAGAAAGGAAATTGCTGAGCGCATACGAAGCTGTGTGCGGCACTTTTGATGCGATATTTGGAACGCAATAATGGGTTACGCCATATTTCTTGAATACTGGATTGCGGTGGTCGGTAACTTCGGAAGTTTCGAAACAACCGCCCTGATCGATGCTTACATCAATAATTACCGCACCAGATTTCATTTGCTGCACCATTTCCTCCGTAACAACAACTGGTGTACGGCTATATGCGCTATGAATTGCACCAATTACCACATCTGCCGACCGTAAAGCATTTAACAAAACCCTCGGTTGTATCATAGAAGTATAAACCCTGGCATTCAGGTTATTTTGCAACCGTCTCAACTTATATACCGAATTGTCGAAAATTTTCACAAAAGCGCCCATGCCCAAGGCAGCGCGTGTTGCATATTCCCCAACTGTGCCGGCACCAAGAATTACGACTTCGGTAGGCGAAATCCCCGAAAAACCGCCAAGCATTTTACCGCGGCCATATTCGGGGTTGCTCATGTATTCGGCAGCCACCAACATGGAAGTATTGCCAGCAATCTCGCTCATGGCACGAATTACCGGAAATGTTCCGGCTTTATCCTGTACATATTCAAATGCCAATGCAGTTATGCGTTTTTGCAAGAGTTTGCGGAAATATTCCTCGTTTATAGCCGAAGTATGAATGGAGGAAATCAGAGTTTGCTTGTTCCCCATCATCTCAATCTCATCTAAAGTTGGAGGCGCAATTTTGAGAAGTATGTCAGCAGAAAATATTTTTCTGGTATCATATACTATTTCGCCGCCCATTTCAGCATATTCGGTATCAGGAAAATGTGCCGCTTTACCTGCATCGGCTTCAATTAGCACCTGATGGCCGTGGTGGACAAGCAAACCAACTGCATCGGGATCGAGTGGGATACGATTTTCGGAAAAGGCACATTCTTTAGGCACGCCAATTACCAGTGTTTTCTGCCCGTGTTGTACCTCAAGTCTTTCTTCCTGTGGCATCAACTGACCTGTATGGAACATACCAGAGTAAATATTTTGTATCATAAGCCTAACATTTCAGCAATCAGAAAGTAATGGTGCGCCCTTGGTTATCCGGAGCAACCACTATGCTAACATGAACAGTTTCTTCGGGTAACAAATTTACGATTTTTTCTGGCCATTCGAGCAGGCAATAATTACCGCTGTAAAAATAATCCTCATATCCTATTTCCAGCATTTCGGACCATGACTTTAACCGGTATAAGTCGAAGTGATAAATACTATTGGAATTTTCTGTAAAATATTCGTTAACAATGGCATAGGTGGGACTGCTTACCGTATCGGTAACTTTTAGGAGCTCGCAAATGGTTTTGATAAAGGTAGTTTTTCCGGCGCCCATTTCGCCATGGAAAGCAAAAATCCTTTTATCCTTATGAAATTTGATCAATGCTTCGGCAATGGGATTTAATCCTTCTAACGATTGACAAGCGTAAATTTCAGCCATTCGGGTCTGTTTTTGGGTTAATGTTTTGAGTTATAGGTTATGGTAATCGAATTTGAGTTAACTCCAAAATTATATTTTTTTCCATTTCTACATAAGCTCTCCAAGTATAACCAAGTTTATAGTACGGATAAACTGTGCTTTGTGAACCTTTGTGTCATCATGATGCTTCGGCAGGCTAAGTGTGGCAGCCAGCACATCGCTTAGTGGCGATTCTTCATCTTTAGTTTTTCGGGGTTGATATTAAATAGATATTATCTGTCCAAGATTTAAGGTGAAAAATTTGCCCATTTTCAGGAAATTGCAGATGTGATTTGTTCTGGTTTTTTTTTGCTTAATTTCATTGACAATCAAACCGTTGAATAAAAATTGCCATAATATGCGCCAACCACAAAAACAAAGCCTGTAAGTTTTTAATTTACAGGCTTTTACATTGGTTTGTTGTGGAGCTGCCGGGAGTCGAACCCGGGTCCAAACAAGCAGCAAAACCGCTTTCTACATGCTTAGCTTTTAGTTGATTGTCGTGCATAAACCGGCAAAAAGCCACCCAATCCATGCCTTATTCCCTTTGGTTTTCGAGCTGCCGTCAGGAC
>CAIRHD010000551.1 GCA_903878265.1 uncultured Bacteroidales bacterium
AAACAAAACTTCAGGGTTTTCTGACAAGGCCGATGTACCATTCTCGAAAGTAACTGTGTTTGGACTGAAAGTCCAGTTCCAGGCATAAGGGCAATATTTTGAGGTATCAACAAATTTCACAATTTCCGTCAGGTTGCAATATGCCTGTGGGCTGCCATAAAAACCAGGTATCGGTCTCACTGTATCGCTAACTGTGATATAGGCGACTTTTGTTGTTGAATTATTTCCTGCAAGGTTAGTAACAGTAAGTTCAACATTATAGAATCCGGCAACTCCATATTCGATATTTGTAGGGTTTTTCACAGTTGATCCTGATGGGGTTGCACCGTTAAAATTCCAACTCCATTGGAATGGAACGCCCGAAGACAAATCTTTAAAATTAACCGTGCATCCAGGAGGAATAATTAATGGATTGGCAGTAAAATCAGCAACAGGCATTGCGTAATACATATCCGATTTCCATAAGCCGCGCCCAAAAGTGCCAGCTTTGATTTTGTCGCCAGCAGGGGAAGCAGGGTCGTAATAGATTTCAAGTTCACGAACTGATGCACTTACAGGCATACCATCATTAAATGGGATCCAATCTGTCATAGATTTATCTTTGTAGTAAACTCCTGCATCTGAGCCAAGGTAAAGACCTTCTTGGCTGTTTTTGTAATAAACTATGCTATTGAAATGTATCAATGGCAAACTTCCCGAAATGTCTTCCCAAGCCAGTCCGCGATCTATGGATTTGAATATTTTTTTATCCTGGATTATATATATCGTATTTTCATCATAAGGGCTTGCTTCCATATCTGATATAGCGGTAGGGGTTGGAAGCAGTGCCGAAATGTTGGACCAGGAAGGATAGGCGTCATTCACATTGCATGAGAAATACAGAGCACTGCCACTTGAAGCATACAGTATATTGGTGTTTATCGGCGATTGTTCGAGTACATCGAGATTACCTGTATTGATAGTTGAAATTTTCTTCCATTTAACCGAACCTACATTCGCAGCTTTAACATTTTCGCTACGCCAAACGTTTTTGTAACCAATAAACATAATGTTTGGATCCACCTCATCAAGGATGAAAGGAGTAACCCAGGCACCTTCTTCGGTAATTCCATTTACACCATTGCCTGCAATTTGCCCTTGGTTGTTCACTCCGTTGATACGATTAATTGAACCATAATAAACTGTGGCGTATTTGTAACTTAAATTAACATGGTCAATGGCACATTCCATTCCATCGCCGCCATTAACGGCAGTCCATACCCCATCATCGAAAAGCGAGGTTCCATTGTCTTGGTACCCATTTATCACCAAATCGTCAACAGTGGCACTTTGGCCAATTTTATATGCCTGACTGATTACCAAGCCTGTTGAAATTTCGTGCCATGCTGAACCTCCGTTATTTGTCCAATATATTCCACCATCATTCCCGATATAAATTTTATTATCTATGGGATTTACTTTGAAAATGTGTTGGTCGGCATGAACCGAAGGCACACCACATCCGCCATACCAATGGCCGTTTATTTGCCAGCTAGCACCTCCATCAATTGATTTCCAAACGTTTACACCACCTGTATAAATTGTATTTGCATTGGCAGGATCCACGGTGAGAGCTAAATCATACCAAGCTTGTCCACCACTGCCCGAACCATCGCACGACCAATCCATGATGTTAGGCGAATTCGACATTTCGGTAAATTGTATGCCTGAATTTGTTGATTTATAAAGTCCTTTGAACCCATTATCGCCTTTTGCCAACATCAGATAAACAACTTCTGGATTTGCTTCCGAAACTCCAATTACCCCGCGCGCGCCATCAGGAATCCCATTGGTGATTTGTGTCCAAGTTTCCCCGTTATCGGTTGAGCGGACAAACATCCCTGAATAGCTTGCATACATAATGTTGTGATTCCCAGGCTTGAAAGCCATATCCTTAAAAAAGCCACCACTTTTACCTAACCAGTTTGCGCCGCCATCAATTGACTTGAATAAACCAGAATTTGTACCTGCAAAGATGATTTGTGGATTGATGGGGTCAATCAACAGGCTTCCAACAATTGATGTACTCATTCCAATGTTCGATGGTGCCCAGGTCAAGCCTCCATCCAAGCTTTTGTAAACACCCATTCCAGGAGCGTCGCTTGCATCGCGGTCGCCAGTACCAATATAAATAATCGAAGGATTTACCGGATCTACGGCAATGGCGGAAACCCCTAAAGTAGGAAGCATATCGGTAGTTGTGGTCCAACTGTTGCCCCCAGTGGTTGTAAACCAAAATCCGCCTGCTGGCGCTCCAAGGTAAATAATTGCCGGGTCAGTTGGGTGAAAGGCAATAGCGTTCACTCGGCCAATGCCCCGGTAACCTTTCCCGTCAGGGAGGTCGCTCGGTCCCTGACTGACCCAGGTTCCGGCAAGTGATTTTGAATTGTCCCTTTCGGAAATGTACGTTTCGTAAGCGTTTTTCACTTCATTGGGTGCAGGCATTTTCCCATCGGGCGTAACACGCCATTGCATGGTGCTTTCCCATCTTTTAAATGGTTTCCATCCGCAACCTTTAGTAATTTCTCTGTTTTTCCAATAGGCATTAAATGCACTTTGAATGGAGAAAAAATTGGCGTTAGGGTCTTGCATCATCGAAATCCAATAAGGATACTGGGATGAATCTGCCGGAGTAACAACCGATTGGGCCGATAAACTGTTGAATGCCATTAATATGACAAATACCGGGAAAAGAAGTAATTTTTTTTTCATTTGGGTTGAGGATGTAGTTAATTGGGAAAGAAGCTCAAATATATTGAGAAAATAAGTTATTGTTTGTCTTTTGGACAGTAAACGCCTCGAAAAACACAAAACAATCCTTTTACGAACAGAAATGTTGCCCGACGCAGAAAGGTCATATTTGAAGAATCTTAAAAATTATTTGTTTTCAACAGACTTTGAAAGGCTTTTTTCGCCTTTGAAGTCGTAACCAGCATCGGTAATGGCAGCCCCGATGGCTGAAACATTGGTAAGTGTCGAATCATAACTCACAACAGCAGTCGAATCAAGATGCGATGCTTGAATTGTTGCTACACCTGCAATTTTGCCAACTGCTTCCGAGATAGTGTTTTCACATCCGGTGCATGTCATGCCTTCTATTGCCAAGGTAACCGTTTTGTTGGCTACTGCGGTGGTTGTTGCCTGAGCAGCATTGTCAGTAGCGGTTGATTTGCCTGCACAGCCAGCCATAAAAGCGGCGATCAGGAATACAAAAATTATATTTTTCATTTTGTTGGTTTAAACCGCCAAAATTACAGATTTTACAATAGCATAATGGTTCATTTGCAGATAATTCAAACATTTATTCTGATGCCAGAAAACAAGTAACCCTTGATGGCACAAAAACAAAAGGCTGCCAATTTCTGACAGCCTTTCTAAAATAAAAATTGTGAAGTTTGAGTTGCTTTGAGAATCCAATAAGTCTATTCTTCCAAAGCGCTTATATCGCCTGTATCCAAGCCTAAAACCCTGGCTTTGATAACCCTACGCATGATTTTTCCTGAGCGGGTTTTGGGCAAGACATCGGCAAACTCAACAAATGCAGGACGGGCAATTGGCCCAATTTCTTTTTCGACATGGATTTTCAATTCTTCGGCCAATGCAGGACTAGCGGTTGCTCCTTGGCGTAAAATAACAGTTGCATGGATTATATTTCCGCGTAAATCGTCGGGCAAAGCAATTGCAGCGGCCTCGGTTACCATTGGATGGCTAACCAAAGCGCTTTCAATTTCGGCCGAACCTAAGCGATATCCGCTTACCTTGATGACATCGTCAATACGGCCAATAATCCAATAATAGCCATCTTCATCTTTTCGTGCCGAATCCCCGGCAAGATACCAACCTTGTTTGGCGTATTTCTCCCAATATTTCTCCACATATCTCTCAGGGTCGCCTAAGATAGTGCGCGCCATTCCAGGCCAAGGGTTTTTGATCACGAGGTTGCCTTCTTCACCCGTTTTTACTTCTGTTCCATGCTCATCAACAATAGCAACTTCGTTTCCGAAAAATGGTTTTGCAGCAGAACCAGGTTTAAGTGGCATGGTTGGAAGTGGAGTAATCATAAATCCTCCTGTTTCTGTCTGCCACCAAGTGTCCATGATTGGGCAACGGCTTTTGCCAATCACTTCATGATACCATTTCCATGCTTCCGGGTTGATAGGTTCCCCAACAGAACCAAGCAACCGCAACGAACTTAAATCGTGTCGGTCGGCCCAAGATGAACCAAAACGCATCAAACCACGGATGGCAGTAGGGGAGGTGTAAAGAATATTAATACCATATCTTTCTACTATTTGCCACCATCGGTTTGGATACGGATGGTTGGGTGCGCCTTCGTACATCATTATTGTAGCTCCATTAATCAATGGGGCATAAACAATGTAACTGTGGCCGGTAATCCAACCTGGATCGGCAGCACACCACCAACGGTCTTCTGCTTTTATATCAAATACATATTTATGGGTTGTTGCTGTATAAACAGCATAACCACCATGTGTATGAACCAAACCCTTTGGTTTTCCGGTTGTGCCTGAAGTGTATAAAATAAAGAGTGGGTCTTCGGCATTGGTTTTTTCGGTGCAGCAATTGGTGTTGGCCAAAGGCATTCCCATCAAGTCGTGATACCAGAAATCGCGGTCGTTTTCCATGTAACATTCTTCGCCGGTGCGTTTTACCGCAATGCAAACTTCGATGGTGGCCGAGCGTTGCATGGCTTCGTTGGCAATAGTTTTTAGTTTTGTTGGCTTGCCACGCCTGAAACCACCATCGGCAGTAATTAGTATGCGGCTTTTAGCATCTTCAATTCGTTCGGCAAGGGCTTCCACGCTATAACCGCCATAAACCACACTATGTACGGCACCTATTTTGGCGCAGGCAAGCATCGAAATTACCAATTCGGGTACTTGAGGCATGTAAATGGTTACGACTTCGCCTTTTTTTGCACCCATAGCCCTGAGCACATTCGAGAATTTGGTGACTTCACGGTTTAAAGCGTGGTACGAAAACGTGCGCACATCGCCAGGCTCGCCCTCCCATATTATTGCCAATTTGTTCCGTGTCGCATTTTTCTGGTGCCTATCAAGTGCATTGTGGATAATGTTAATCTGTCCACCTGTGAACCATTTGAAAAACGGTTTTTCGCTGTCGTCGAGTACTTTGTCCCATTTTTTAAACCAATCCAGTTTTTTAGCTTCTGTGGCCCAGAATTCTTCCCGGTTATCAATTGATTTTTGATAAACCTGATCGTAATCTTTAATAACAGCTTTTTTTACAACTTCTTTTGATGGATAGTAAATGTTGTTTAATCCAGATTCTGGTGTACTCATGGTTTGGAAGATTTTAGTTGGTTTTTATGTGAGTAAAATTACGTTATTTTTCAACACAAATAGGCGTTACCGCATCAAAAAAATAGAACAACCCCAATAAGGCATACTTTATTTTTTTTCACAAAACCTTTTTAAGTTATCCCGTCCATCAGCATCCCCAATTTCCATTGCTTTTTTGAAATAAAGGCATGCTTCGTCGGTTTTGCCCAAATTTATATAGTTCACGCCTTTAAGGTTTAGAAGGAATCCTTGACTTCCATCACCTCTTTGAAGTGCTTTTTCGATGTCGGACAAGCTTTTTGGGAATTGCTGCAAGAAATAAAAGCATAAAGCCCGTTTTTGGTAAGCTTCGGTATAATTAGGTTGTTTACCGATAAATTCATTTAGGAGTTGCAATGCTTTTGGATAGAGTTTCGCATCCATGGCTTGTTTTGCTTTAGTATATATATCATCAGATGAGGGAATTACATTTGTTTCATGCAAAAAAGCCCAATTATTCTTTATTTGTTCATTCGCCGGCATGTATTTTATTGCAGAATCCATAATTACAATTGCTTTCTGTTTATTTCCCATTTTTATATTTTGATCGGCAGCAAGCAGCCACGCAGTAGGATTCGTTTTTACAAGTGCCAAGTAGTTATCCATGGTTTGCACTGCTTCCTGTTGCCTTCCAACGGCAAACAATTTCGAACTCGTTACAATCACCATATTGGCAAAGCGTGGTTTCAGAACGCAAGATTTTAAACCCCAAAATATAGCACTATCTGCAATGCCCATTTTTTCATAAGCCAGGCATAAATAATACTCCCGTCGGCCATCGTAAGGGCTGGGGTTATCATGTAACAAAAGGTTTGCGGCTTCGTCGGCGCGGTTTTCGTGTATAAGATAACGTGCAATATATGTAGAAATGGGATCGCCCTCACAACTTAAATCGGGTATTGAAGGAAATCCAGCTTTAAAAAAAGAAGATGTATGCGAATAGGTATTTGCCTTAATTTCCCTTGAAACCAAACTTTGGTAATGAAGTGATACCGCGTTCATATAGAGTATTATAGCAAGAATTCCCAAAGTTAGGAATATGCCAGCTTTTACAAAATAGGAAGTAAGCCCTTTACTCTTCGATAGCAATAGAAGTGCTTTAGGAATCCATTGTTCAGGTAAAGAAAAACTTACATTTGAAAATGCAACCGCCATCGCGATATATATGGCAAATAGAACCTGTATTTCCGGACGATCGTTGGGGAAATTAAAAAAGGCATCGACACTGTACGCCAATATGCCAAATGTTGAAAAAAAAAGGTATTTTATTTTTTCTTCATTTGCTGGGCGTTGTATTGACGTTTTTATGAAAATGAGAAAAACAGAAAGGAAGAGCGACAGGTATATTAAACCCCCAATCAAGCCTGTTTCAGCTGTAACTTCAATAAAATCGTTATGGTTTTTGTAGCTGATAATATGGTTGTCGGCCATTGGAGATTCATATTTGAGCACTTCAATTTTCCAATTACCGGTGCCTACGCCTAATATGGGATGATTAGCTATTATTTTGAAAGATCTTTTCCATGTGGTCAACCGGGCATTTGTCGAAGACTCATCAGCTTTTATTGTTGACATCCTTTCCCATATCCCTGTGTTGAATTTTTCTTTCGAATCCTGGTTTACAGGGTATAGGTAGCGTTGTATCAGCGAAAATGATACCAAAGCCAATACAAAAATCCCTGCAAATAGAGCCACTTTTTTTAGCGATAAATTCTGTTTTGTACCGATTCTGCGTATGATAAAAAACAAAGCCAAGGCAATAATCAATAAAGCCAATCCGAAATAAAATGCCCTTGCACTCATAAACAAAATGGCCAACGCACCTGATAAAAATGTTAAATAGCCAATCTTCTTTTTCCATTTATCACCATAAAACATTAACCATAAAGCAGCCGGAATTTTTATAAACAAAGCTGCCGACAGGATATTTTTATGGGAATATACCGATTTGATATCATAAAT
>CAIRHD010000552.1 GCA_903878265.1 uncultured Bacteroidales bacterium
GCTACCCAGCTAAATGCAAAAGTAACGGTTATACTATCGGCAATTTCTGACAAGGAAGTGAGTTTAAAATGGTCAACAGCTGATGGCACAGCCAAGGCAGGCGATGATTATACAGCCGTTAGCAATGGCAACTTGGTATTCGCTCCTGGCGAAATCCAAAAATACATTGAAGTACCAATAGTAAATGATTTGATTTTTGAATTTAACGACTCATTGTCTGTTACTGTAAATGAAGTTACAAATGCAACTTTGGGCAATGGTCATTCAAAAATCATTATCAACAACGATGATACCTACACTCCCGAAATGGCTTATGATGGAACAATAACTCCTGCTAATTACCCTGGAATGCAATTGATTTGGAGCGATGAATTCGATGGTAATTTTCTTAATCCCGATTGGTGGACTTATGAATTAGGCGCAGGTGGTTGGGGGAACAATGAACTCCAGACATACACGAATTTAGCTGCAAATTCTTATGTTGGCAGTGGAAAACTGAATATTATTGCAACAAATAATTACGGCAATTATTCTTCTGCAAGGCTAATCACAAAAGGCAAAAAAGAGTTCAAATACGGGCGTATAGATATTAGGGCAAAAATGCCTTATGGACAAGGTATTTGGCCCGCTTTATGGATGCTTGGCGCAAATATCAACCAAGTGAGCTGGCCGGGTTGCGGCGAAATCGATATTATGGAATTTCTGGGGCACGAGGTTTCAAAAGTCTATGGAACAGCTCATTATAACGATGGTGGGCATCAATCTAAAGGAGGCTCATTTGTGCTGCCGACCGGCCATGGATTTAATGACGAGTTTCATGTTTTTACCATTTTATGGCAGGAAAATTCCCTAATATGGTACGTCGATTACCAAAAGTTTTTTGAAGTTTCACCTGCTACAATCAAATTCGATTCTTTTAACCTGGCACAGTTTTTTATTTTTAATGTAGCTGTGGGCGGAAATTGGCCAGGGAAACCCGATGCAACAACCGTATTTCCACAAACGATGCAAGTGGATTATGTAAGGGTTTTTCAGCCTTAAAACCTTAATTTTTAGCTGTATGGCTTTTAGAAAATTGCAAATAAATTTAACGAAAAACAGATATTTACCAATGAAGCACCCACAAATTTTATTGGCAGCATACCTGTTGCTGTTTGCATCCGCGTTAAAAGCGGGAAACGAAATTGGCACTTCTGCTAAAGCAACAGCTAAAAAAGTAACGGTTTATACTACTGCCGAAAACACCAGGTTCAGGCTTACACAAACCGAAACCGTATCGTTTGTTGATTTCGGGCAACCAAAGGAAACGGAACCCTGTGTTTTTGTGGATCCAACAAAAACATTCCAGACTTTTGTCGGGATTGGTGGCGCAATAACCGATGCTTCTGCCGAGACTTTTGCCAAATTGTCCATATCCAAACAAAAGGAAATTCTCACAAAGTATTACAGCGAAAAGGAAGGCATTGGCTACACTTTGGCTCGCACAAATATTCACAGTTGCGATTTTTCGAGCGGAAGCTATACTTATGTGAACGAAAAGGATGCTTCGCTAAAATCATTTAGTGTGGCTCACGACATGGAATTCCGAATCCCTTTGATAAAGCAGGCAATTACCGCAGCAGGTGGCAAGCTTACCATGTTCGTGAGTCCTTGGAGTCCGCCAGCCTGGATGAAGGATAACAACAATATGCTGAAAGGAGGAAAACTTCTGCCTGCTTTTTATCAGTCGTGGGCCGATTATTATGTGAAATTTATCAACTCCTACCAAGCCGAAGGTATTCCAATATGGGGTCTTACCGTCCAAAATGAACCCATGGCGACACAAACCTGGGAATCGTGCCTTTATACGGGTGAAGAAGAACGTGATTTTATCAAGAATTTCTTAGGCCCAACGCTCGCCAAAGCTGGCATGGCCGATAAAAAACTCATTGCCTGGGACCATAACCGCGATTTGATGTAC
>CAIRHD010000553.1 GCA_903878265.1 uncultured Bacteroidales bacterium
ATTCCACCCGCATATTTATTGATTTGTGCCGCAAGCATCTCAAAAAAGATAAACAAAAACGTGAAGTTTTTGGGTTAGAATTTGGTAGTTGGAGACACCAAGGATTTATGATTTGAGGCTGCTGTACTATCAAGCTGGTAGAGTCCAACTTAGACTTAAATCGCAGTCGTGGGAAGGTTCACGGCTGCGATTTGGCTATGGGGCGCACTACTGCGTTTAAGTCCAATTTGTTAGCGGCTGGGCTATCTTTCCTTCAATTTTTTGATTAAATTATTTTTTGTGTTTAATTATTATTATAATCATTTAACAAATTGGATCCTTCTAACAGAAAGTTTTTGCGCTTTACTACCAAAAACAAACTCAGTAACTAAATATAATTGTCGAAGGTCTGCGCTTTCGAAATTCTCACGAAGATTGATATAATAAGTATCCCATGAATTTTTTAGTGTTATGAGTTTTTTTGATTCATGTCCGTCATCAGGGTCTAAGTTGTCCTTAAGTCCGACAAAAATCGTAGACCCAGGGTCACCTTTTAATTCAAGAGCTAATGTTCTGTATTGTGAAAAATCTTTTGCTAATCTAGGTGGAGGAGGTTCTTTGGATGGCATGCCAACAGAAATGAACACCGAACCAAATTCTTCTCCTTTTGGATAGTCCATAAATAAATCATTGTCGACTATCTTTGCCCAATTGGTTTTACTTCCTTTTGTATTCTCGCCCATATATAATCCTTTTCCAAAAGTACCATTGAGAAAAATGTCATAAGTTGTCACCAGTGCATTTGAATCAGGGTTTATTATTGAATCAAGTTTTCGATATAAATCCGAATTTTGAAGTTTCAAAGTCTTTGTTTGCTCATAATAGTCACTTTTCTCTTTATCAAATTTTGCTTGTCCTATGTACGAACCTAAAAAGAAAGCACCTATTACTATTGCACTAAAAATTGCCCAAAATAGTTCAGGTGAAATACCTAAAATTTTACTTTTCTTGGTTTCTGTTTCCATGTTTTTTTGTTTTATAAATGATAATTTGTTGTTCACTTAGCCTTGCTGCTAATGGTTGACGCTATGGCAAGTGCGGGAATAAATTGTTGCTTAACTGTCTGCCAGCACAAATGTATATAAAGATTTCAAATGTTTCTACGAACATGGAAACCTGCATTTGCTAAAGCGTTTGTTATGGGCATGTTTTGATTCTTTCTGGCCATTTTCTTTCACTTGGAATCTATAATAAGTAAAGCTAAATTGTCCATTTTATAACATAATTGATTGAAATTATTGTCAAAACTATTGCCGAATAATAAAGCAAGAATTTCCTTTTTACGATTTCCTTTTTCAATAAATGCAATGCAAAAAATGTCATGAGAAGTAACGATGGTAATAATGGTGGATACATTTTAAAACTTTCTATAAGATCACCATTTAATAATAACCACAATGCTCTCTGAAAACCACAGATTGGACAATCAATACCAAACAGCGTTTTGTATGCACATGGGAATAAGATATGTCCTTGAAGAATTACCATGATAAAATAGTTGTGGACACATTGTAATATGTGTCCACAACATAAAATCTAGCTACCCATTAACTGTAAAAGTGAAAATCCTGCACCTCCAAGTATTGCAACTGCAATAATCCAATAGAAAATGTAAAGACCACCAATGACTGTTCCGATAATTGACATTATCCATCCTGCATTAAGTGCTCCATATCCTTCGTACAATTCCGGATTATCTCTGTACATTTTTCGACCTTTGCTGGCCATAGAAATGCCGATAATACCTAAAATCAAGCCTACAAAAAAACAGCCAAATACGATTGAACAAATGCCCAATACTAAAACTACTGTTGAGTTTGGTAATAATTGCTTTTGATTCATAAAATTGTGTTTTTAAGAAATGAGATTATTTACAGCTACTGCAACTCGGTAGCTGCTTTAGACATTTTAGTCGCAAGCTCCATTAATTTTGTCGTATATTTTGCGTCAGTACAAGTTGCTGCATTGGTTTGCATAGCAGTCGCTTTTTGAATAATATCCGTATATTCAGTCATAACAGATGCATCAGTCGGATTATTCTTGTATTTTTTCAGAATCTTAATGTAACTATCAACAAAAACTTCGTAATCCTTAATAAATTTATCGCAATCAATAGCACCTTCAGATTTCACATCAGTTGAAGTTGTCTCCTCTGGGGTTTCAGCTATTGTTGTTTCTTCAGTTGTTGATGGACATTTGAAATCAGCCATTGCCTTTACTAACGCCTCTGCAAACTTAGCTTTGTCCGCATCTGACGAGTACTTTTCTTCAATTTTTAAAGCTTCTGCTGCTAATTTTGAACTTTCGGTAACTACCGACATGTCACCACCAGTTGCCTTTAATGCAAGTGTTTGAACTTTACACTGCAATTCTGCCACTTTCATAGCATCACTTTGAATAGAACTACTTCCACAACTTGTAAAAATAACTAATGTAAACATTAATGCTCCTAAAACCGTCATTACTTTTTTCATTTTCATTGTATTTGAATTTTTCCTACTCGTAAGGCTTTTCGGTGTCGCCCCGTTTTTAAAGTGGTCGCTGGACTCCACTTTTTATTTTTTTTTTCAGTCGTAACTATCAAGAAGTGTCAAACCGAATTGTCGTTGGTTCTCGTGTCTGTCTGCTGTGTCGTTTCTTAAACTTGCCCATAACGGTCCGGTGGTATGTTTTGTTGCCGGTTTTAGAAGTAATTCATTGGCAAGGTAGTACAAGTTATTTTTAGTAGTAAAAAAAGTTCTTTTTAGCACAAACCAGGCAATAAAATATACCGCCTGTTATCGGTTCGGGC
>CAIRHD010000554.1 GCA_903878265.1 uncultured Bacteroidales bacterium
GAAGAATCCTTTCATCGAAAAGATGGAACAACCTGGTTAGAAACCATCAAAACACCCATATTTGATAAAAATGGAGCGGTAATAGGAACAACAGGGGTTTCGTACAATATCACCGAACGTAAACTTGCCGAGAAAGCCTTGCTCGAAAGCAAGGAGACATACCAATCATTGGTCGAAAATATAAGCGATGTAATATTTACTCTCGACACCAATGGGCAGTTTACCTATATCAGCCCAGTTATCGAACAGGTAATCGGGCTAAAACCCGAATCCATCATCGGGAAAA
Organism: uncultured Bacteroidales bacterium; assembly: GCA_903878265.1. Taxonomy (GTDB): domain Bacteria; phylum Bacteroidota; class Bacteroidia; order Bacteroidales; family UBA4417; genus UBA4417. The sequence continues at coordinate 287 of CAIRHD010000554.1, forward strand.
ACTTTAGCGAATTTGTACATCCCGATGATCTGCCGGAGCTTTTGCTAAGCTTGGGCGAAACCATAAAAGGAGGCAATTCCCCTTTCGAATTCCGTGCCGCTTATAATGGTGAAGTCCGTTTTGTGCGCACTTCCAGCCATTTGATAATTCAGGATGGCGAAGTAACCGGTATAAATGGTATAATGACCGACATTACCAAGCGTAAGCAGGCCGAAATTGTGCTAAAATCGAAAACTGCCTTACTCGAAGCCCAGCTTGACGCTACAACTGACGGTATCCTGGTGGTTGACGACAACATGAAAATTGTCCTCATTAATAAACGTTTGATTGGGATGTTCAACGTGCCCCAATCAATAGTTGATGCCAAGGACGACAGCGCTTTGCTCAAACATTTAATTAATCTGGCACAAAACCCCGACAGGTTTGAGGAAAAAATTAAATATCTGTACAGCCACGGCAACGAAACCAGCAACGACGAAATTGAATTCAAAAACGGGATGGTTTTCGACAGGTATTCGGCACCAGTTTTAGGCAAGGATGGGATATCTTATGGCAGGATTTGGATATTCCGCGACATTACCGAACGCAAACAATCGCAGGATCTGCTGCAGAAAAGTGAACTCCGCTACAGGTCGTTATTCAAAAACTCGCCTTCAGGCATTGTAATCATCGACCACAACGGGATCATACTCGAAGCAAATGAGGCGTTTACCCAAATTACACTTTATCCCCTTGGCGAATTAGTTGGGCAAAATGTGGGTATTTTGACCCTGCCGGGATTTGAATACACTGTTGCCGCGAACATAAAGCGCATCCTCGCGGGCGAAGTGCTTGAACAGGAAGTGCGAAGCCTACGAAAAGATGGCACATTTTGCACACTTTTGTTGAGGGAAATAGCCATAGTATTGCCAAACGGAAGCAAAGGCGTACTTTCGGTGTCAAACGATATAAGCGAACGTAAAAAAATAGCGGAGGATTTAGAACTTAAAAATGAGGAACTTGTGAAAACAGTGGCCGAAAAAGACAAGTTCTTTTCCATTATTTCACACGACCTGCGAAGCCCTTTCAACGGCTTTTTAGGCTTGACCCAACTGATGGCCGACGATTTACCAAACATGACCCTCGAAGAGCTACAGACTATTGCCTCAAGCATGAGCAAATCGGCATCGAACCTATATCGGCTGTTGGAAAACCTGCTCGAATGGTCGAAGATGGAGCAAGGTTTAATCCCTTTTAATCCTAAGCATGTTACGTTGAGGGAAATAATGGAAGAAGGTCTGTCAACCATATTGGAATCGGCAGAAAACAAGAAAATCGGAGTTTCAATAACCATGCCTGATAGTACGATTTTTGCCGATAGCAACATATTTCAAACAGTGATCAGGAACCTGGTTTCCAACGCCATTAAATTTACGCCAGCCGGAGGCAGCATAAGTATTTCGGCAAAAATTACAGATCAAAAAAGCCTTGAAATTTCGGTAAAGGATTCCGGTATAGGGATGAAAAAGGAGATTCTGGAAAAACTGTTTCAGCTTACCGGCAACATCAGTAGGCGTGGCACCGACGACGAACCCAGTACTGGCCTTGGTTTGTTCCTTTGCAAAGGCTTTATCGAAAAACATGGCGGCAATATTTGGGCCGAAAGCGAAGAAGGAAAAGGTTCGGTGTTTTATTTTTCGATACCCATCGCAGAAACGTGAAATTAAGATGGAATATGTATTTTTACCGATAATTGTTTTGCCCCAAAAGGGATTGGGGATTGCAGGTTGCGGATTGGGGCAGTTACGGGAAAATACCAAATCAAATAATATCTTATCAGTAGAAAATCAAATGAAATCAGTTAATTGTCAGACAAATAGCCAATTGTAGGGATTTAAAGTTTTCAACAGAACTTCCGACTACGGTATTCTGACTTCCGACAATTAATATGGAATAAAAAAAATAAAGCTAATCACCTGATAATTTAATACAAAATTTGCCAAAAATAGCTTTCTAGATTGCTCTTAACTTCACTCATCGTACTTCCATCACTATAAATTTATACTCTTTCTCAACAATAGAACCAAATAACAAATCAGCAGATGGATTATTTCGACAAAACCAAGGAAGAACTTGTTAAGGAATTGCTCAGATTGCAGCAAGAAATCAATTTCTTAAAAGCCACAAATGCAGCCCACATCAACGAACCTGAATCAGCAGAAAAAGCCTTACAGGAAAGCGAGGCGAAATACCGTGGGTTAATCGAAAATTCGCCCGATGCCATTTGTATTTATTCTGAAGGCAAAATTATTTTGGTGAACAAGGCCTGTTTGCTCTTAGTGGCCGCAACCCTTGAAGAGGAACTTATCGGCAAGCCAGTCATGCAGTTTGTTCATCCCGATAGCCGCGAGTTGGTGATCGAAAGGATGAGGAGAACTGTAACCGAAGGAGTTGTGTTGCCATTGGTGGAAGAAAAATTCTTGCGGCTCGATGGCTCTGTCGTGAATGTTGAGGTAAAGGCAATGCCCATTAGCCTGAACAATAAACCGGCAGTCCAACTTATTATCCGCGATATATCCGAACGTAAACACATTCAGGAAGCACTTCGCGAAAGCGAGGAAAAGTACCGGTTGATATTCGAAAATGCACCTTTAGGGCTGCTGTCTTTCGACAAAAATGGCGTTATCATAACCTGCAACGAGATGTTTGCTCAAATTGTTGGGTCGTCAACTGGTAAGCTTATCGGCCTTAATATGCTGCAATTGCCCGATAAAAAATTAGTTTCGGAAATCCAAAATGCAATTGATGGAGGCGTAGGCTTTTATGAGGATGTTTACCAATCGACTACCGCCAATAAAAGAACACCTTTGAGCGCATTTTTCGCACCCATGCATATTGGCAATGGTGTAATACGTGGCGGGGTCGGCATTATTAAAGATATTACCGAGAGGATGCAGTCCAAGGAAGAACTTCAAGAACGAAAAGAAAAATACAGGGGTTTGAGCGAGGCCACATTCGAATCCATTTTCCTGTCGGAAAAAGGCAAATGCATAGAACAAAACCAAACCGCCGAAAACACTTTTGGTTATACCAACGAAGAAGCCATTGGGCGTTATGGCACCGAATGGATTGCGCCCGAAGACAGGGAAATGGTAATGGCCAACATGCTTAAAGGCAAAGAGGATCCTTATGAAGCAACTGCATTAAGAAAAGACGGATCCACATTCCCATGTATGCTCAGGGGTAAGATGATGCATTATAAAGGAAGGGAAGTGCGGGTTACATCGCTTACCGATATAACCGACCTTAAACGTGCCGAAGCTGAGGCATCCCAAAAGGAACACCTCATAAGCAGCATTGCAGAAAATAGCCCCAATTTAATTTATATCTTCGATGTTGCCAAAGGCCGCAATATATATACTAACAGGAGTATCAGCAAGTTGCTTGGCTATGAAGATGATGAAATCAGAGACAACGATCCCGATTTTTTCAAAAAACTTATCCATGTTGACGATATACACCAATTTGATATTTTTTACGAAAACAGCGAAACCTGGCCAGAAAACAAGGTTTTCGACTTTGAGTACCGCATTTTATCTAAAGTAGGTAAATATGTTTGGTTTAAAGGCAGTGAGAAAGAATTTGAAAGGGTAAATGGCAAAGTGGTAAGCCTAATAGGTGCAGTACAGGATGTTACATCCCAAAAACAAGCAGAAGATGCACTCAAGGAAAGCGAGGCAAAATACCGGGCCTTGGTCGAAAATGGATTTGAAGGCATCCTCATTATTGATTTTGAAGGAAATGTGCTGTTTGCAAACTCGGCCCTTTTGGGAATATTCGGATATTCGGAGTTAAATGATGTTTTCGGCAAAAGTGTTTTCTTGTTTTTGGCTCCAGAGTCTATACCAACTGCCATTGCCGATCTTACAAAAGTGGTTCATGGACAAACAATGGAAGTGGCCCAATACTATGGGTTAACAGCAAACGGTACAAAGATCATTATCGAAAGCCTTGGCAAACTAATTGATTTTGAAGGCTCTAAAGCCGATATTATTTCAGTTCGCGATATAACTGCAAAAAAAGCAATAGAAACAGCCTTGCGCGAAAGCGAAGAAAAATACCGTTTGATAGCCGAAAACACATCCGATGGTATCATTGCGTTCGATGCCGAAAACCAGATCCAATATACTTCGCCCTCCTACCTTAAGCTGCTTGGCTACAGCGAAACGCAAGAATTCGGGCGTAATGCCGATTCTATATATGCGATGATTCATCCTGACGAAAGGGATGCGTTATTTGGAAAGATATTTAAAGCAATCGAAGATAAAAAACCTGATTCAACATATTCATACAGGGCTTTGAACAAGACAGGGCAATATGTTTGGCGCGAGGATAACGCAAAATTCCGATATGATGCGGAAGGCAAGTATTTAGGTTGTTATGTTGTTTGCCGCGATATTAATGAACGTAAAAAAGCAGAATCACTCTTGAGGGAAAGTGAAGAGAAATTTAGGCTTATAGCC
>CAIRHD010000555.1 GCA_903878265.1 uncultured Bacteroidales bacterium
AAATATCAAAATCGGTTTTGCCAACAAGCATTTCGGGCTTATTGAAACCGAAAATTTCGGAAAAATTTGTGTTTGTTGTCAAGAACCTGCCATCAAGGTCTTTGAGCCAAATTAAACCAAGCTGGTTTTCGATAATTGCCGAAAGGTACGATTCGCGCAATCGGAGTTCGGCATCTGCTTTTTTACTTTCGGTAATATCATGAAAATTCACCAAAATGCCTTGTATATTTTGGTCGTGTATCCGGTTGGTAGCTGTGAGCCGTACTGGTTTATAGTTTCCATCGCTGCATTTTGCCATGTAATCCACAGTTGCACAGACATTATCATGTTGAAGCATGGTTAGTAATTCCTTCTGTATTTTTTCCAGTTCGTCAGGATGGATGTTTGGCCAAATCTCAGAGCCTACAAGATCTTGCGGCTTCCACCCAAACCATTTTTCTACGTTTGGGCTTAAATATTTTATTATACCTTCGACAGAAACTATCCCAATTACGTCCGAAATATTGGCTATCATGGCACTGTGCAGAGCATGGCTAAGCTTCAACGAATTGGTAATACTGTTCCTTTCAATAAACAAGCCTACCTGTTGGGCATATAAGTTTACCAATTTACTGTTTATTAGTGTTTCGCCCTTTTGGAACATAAGGGTAAAATCTCCGATAACTCTGGTGTCCCTTGTAACCTTAATAATAAATACCTCGCCTACATTGAATGTTCTTTCAATAAGCAGAATGGTATTTTTTAAAATTGCTTCCCCAGTTAAATCGTGTAAACGCTCAAAACGGGTGATGGTTTGGCCTTTTATTTTTTCGGCCCGCACAGGGTCATGGTCCCAATGTTTATTTATTATACTAAATCCAAGAAACGACACCGCTTTTAGATAAATATCCTTTATTCCCGTAACAGCGACCGTTGTAAAGCCAAGCCCATTTTGGTCGAAAACATTGAATGCTGCAAACTTAGCCCCTGAAATATCGCTCAGTGTCTCCAATATTCTGACGTAATCATGCGTTTCATTGTGGAATTGGATCAATTCTTCCGATGCCTTGCTGAGTTTTTCCAACAAAAGATTCTCGGTTTCCCTGAGCAGAAGCTCTTTTTTAAAAGCTTCTTTTAGAGAATCGTACTTCCGTTGTACTTCTTCAAGTTCAAAGCCGAGCGTTTCTTTAGTTTTTTCTGCGTTTTTCATCGCCCATCTATTTTTTAAACTGCGTCTGTATTTTACTTTTCAAAAGCTTAACATCAATTGGCTTTGAGATATAATCGTTGCACCCGGATTTTATAGATTTTTCCCTGTCGGCTGTAAGACCAAAAGCGGTTTGAGCAAGAATATAAACCGAATTGTTAAACTGGCGTATCAATTGTGTGGCTTCATATCCATCCATTCCTGGCATTTTTATGTCCATCATAATCAAGTCGATATCGGGGTTGTTGCGGCAGGCTTCAACAGCATCGAAACCATTTTTTACCCTCAAAACCTTTTTGCTCATTGACCTTAATGCCATTGAAAGGAGCGTTGCAGAAATTTCGTCATCGTCGGCAATAAGAATTTTGAGGTCTGTTACCTGAACGGCAGTGATTGTTAGAGGCACAGGCTCAAAAGCTATTGGTTTTTGCACTGTTTTTTGGTTGTAAGGCAAAGTAAAATAAAATGTGGATCCTTTTCCTTCTTCGCTTTCCACCCAAATTTTTCCTTCAAGCATTTCGAGGTATGCTTTTGTAATGGATAATCCCAATCCTGCGCCCTCAAAAGCCCTTGTATCGGAAATATCGGCTTGCACGAACCGGTCGAAGATGGCTTGCTGCCGGTCTTTAGGTACACCAATTCCGGTGTCCTTTACATAAAATTCAATCTCGGGAGCATGCTCCTGAGATTGGATTTTAACAACATAGCCAAATTCTATTGAACCCTGATCGCTGTATTTTATTGCATTTTTAATCAGGTTAGTAAGTACGGCAT
>CAIRHD010000556.1 GCA_903878265.1 uncultured Bacteroidales bacterium
AAGCGTGAACTACAAAACCCCTGCAGGATGTGTTGCCATAGCACCGAAAGTGAAAGATATTTTGGTAACTGTTGCACCAACCCCAGTACTTTCAGGCCTTGCCGCCGTAACCCAGGGACAGGTAGTAACTTACTCCACGCCGTACACACCTGGCAACAGCTACACTTGGAATGCCAGCCACGGCAATCCCGAAGTCTGTTTCCCTAACCGGAATTGCCTCACGCTAACTTGGGATTTCCCTTGCGGCATAATAAACCCAGGCTACGTAGCAGTAACCGAAACCAATGTGGCAACAGGTTGTTCCACAACGGTTACAGAATGGATTACGATTGCGCCATAAGGGTTGTAAAAATGAAATAGAGCTGGGGTTTGGCGATAAGCTGAACCCCGGCTTTTTTATTTTATAAGGACTATATGCTGTACGGTGCACGCCAAAATGAGCTGAGATACTTCAGTCAAACATCTGAAATAAAGATGTTCACCATCAGTTGGATCAATTTATTTTACAAACATCAAATTTCATTGACTAAACTCTTGCCATTTCCTTCGATTTTCCCAATTTAATTGACCAGTCATATAAAAAACTTATTTTATTCAATTCGTGATAGAATCTTTTTTTACTACCAAAATGAACCAAAATGAAAGATTTTTGTATTTTTGGACTGAATTTTAAGGGATTTTAACGAAATAGTAGTAATATTGCATTTCAAATCGAAAATAGGCTAATGGTCAGAACGTTAATAGATACAGTCAGGTTACAGGTCGTTTTGTTTGCCGTGCTCATCGCAGGGTTCGCGTATGGCAATCCCGTTACGACCGATACTGCTGCCATTCCGCAAAACAATTTGCACGAACAAACTGGAGAAAAAGCTTTTGATGCCGGAAAAATGATCATCGATCATATCGTGGATGCGCACGAATGGCATATCCTCACTTACAACGACTTCCACTTAGCCATCCCTTTGCCAGTAATTTTATTGGACAACGGCAAGCTTGTTTCATTTAGTTCAAGCCACTTCCACCATGGGAAAGAAGCTTATCGGGGTTATAGGTTGGAAACCGAAGGACCTAACGAAGGCAAAATTGTTAAAACCCTCGAAGATGGCGAAACAGTGGATGCTTCTGCTAAATTACCTCTCGATTTTTCGATCACAAAAAATGTAGTTTCTTTGTTTATCAGCGTTTTGTTGCTGTGTCTGATTTTTATTTCCATAGCCAACAAATACAAAAAGAACCCAGATGTTGCACCAAAAGGCTTACAGTCTGTGCTTGAGCCATTGATTCTTTTTGTACGCGACGACATTGCTATTCCTGGATTGGGCAAAAAGAATTATGCCCGTTTTATGCCATTCCTTTTGACGGTTTTTTTCTTCATCTTCCTAAACAACCTGCTTGGGTTGATACCGATTTTCCCGGGAGGCGCCAATCTAACCGGAAACATTTCGATTACTTTGGTATTGGCACTTTTCACTTTTGCGATTACAACCTATAACGGCAATAAAAATTATTGGATGCACATCATCAATGCACCCGGTGTGCCTTGGTGGTTAAAATTCCCGGTGCCTTTGATGCCAATTGTTGAGCTTGTTGGATTGATTACAAAACCTTTCGTCCTCATGGTCCGTTTGTTTGCCAACATGACAGCAGGCCATATTATCTTGCTTGGTTTTATGAGCCTCATATTTATTTTTGGCAAGATGAATATTTTTGCTGGATACGGCGTATCCGTATTCTCACTTGCTTTTGGGGTATTTATGAGCCTTCTCGAATTGTTGGTGGCTTTTATACAGGCTTACGTTTTCGCCTTGCTTTCATCCATTTACTTTGGCATGGCAATGGAAGAACATCACCATCCTGAAGAACACACAACTGATCACTAAATCTTTTATTAATCACCATAATTCCATTCTTATGTCACTCTTAAGCGTTTTATTACAAGAAGCAGCCAATCTGGCTCCCGTTGCAAAAATGGGCGCAGGTATTGGTGCTGGTATTGCAGCTATTGGTGCAGGTATCGGTATTGGAAAAATCGGAGCATCAGCTCTCGAATCCATAGCCCGCCAGCCCGAAAGCGTAGGCGATATCCGTTCGAACATGATTGTGGCAGCCGCTCTTATCGAAGGTGTTGCTTTCTTCGCCATTGTAGTTTGTCTGTTGATCCTGTTCCTGTAGAAACAAATTCCCTCTGCTGCATCCCTGCATCTGGCAGGGATGCGGTGGTTGGTTTGTAAGTTAGAAATCTGTAAATTATTCATAACCAAATCATACCCTGAACTATGCAATTAGTTACTCCTGGTATAGGATTAATATTCTGGATGTTGGTTTCATTCAGCCTTGTGATGTATGTACTCGCAAAATTTGCTTGGAAACCTATCATGAAAGGCATTCACCAACGGGAAGATTCGATAGAAAAGGCCCTAGAAGCTGCCAATGATGCCAAAAAGGAAATGCTGCAGTTAAAAGCAGGTAACGAACAATTGCTTCGTGATGCCAAGGACGAGCGTGATGCTTTGATGCGCGATGCCCGCAAAATGAAAGAGACAATTGTTGAGGAAGCTCGTGTACTTGCTGGCGAAGAAGCGGCAAGGATCGTTGAATCTGCCCGCCAAAACATTCAAATGGAAAAGATGGCTGCCATAAACGAACTGAAAAACCAAATTGCCTCCATTTCAATAGAAATCGCCGAAAAACTTATTGGCAAAGAGTTGGAAAACAAACAGCAACAACAACTGCTTACCGAAAAGCTTCTGAAAGACGTTAAAATTAATTAGCTAATTTTGATAATGTGATAATGCGACAATTAACCTATTTGAGGTTTTTACTGGTTAAAGAATGGTAAAGTGTTCCGAATTCATTATCAACTTCACTTCGTGCATCGCATCAAAACATGAATGTATCAACTCATTAACACATTACCCAATTTAAAACATCACCTATTGCCGCATTAGCACGCCTCAACTTTGCTCAGTGCATCGCATTAACACATTAACACATTAGCACATTACCGCATTAACACATTAAAAAAGTGAGTTATACAAAAATAACCTTACGTTACGCTGCAGCATTTTTCGACCTAGCCTCGGATAAAGGCATTGTGAACAGTGCTAATGAAGATATGGCTCTGCTTGGCAATGTATGTGCCTCGAACCGGGAATTTGTGCAGATGCTTCAAAACCCTGTTATACATGCAGACAAAAAAAACAAGGTCATTACTGCAATTTTTGGAGCTTCCGTAAACAAAGCCTCATTGAATTTTATGAACCTGATGGTTCGTAAACGCCGTGAACGCTATCTTCCTTCAATTGCTGAAGCTTTTACCGATTTATATCAGGCATCTTTAGGCATAAAAACTGCTTATGTAACATCAGCGGTGGAGTTGGCCGACAAAGAGAAATCCGGCATTATGGATATTATCGCCAAGCTTTCGGACAAAAAAATAGATTTGGTCGAAAAAATTAACAAATCGCTGATTGGCGGTTTTGTTATCAATCTTGATAACTTTCAGGTTGACCAAAGCGTATCGACAAAGCTAAAAGAGCTTAAAAAGAATTTTGAAAAAAACCTCTTCACAAAAAAATATTAAAAAAGGTTTTGGGTATTAGTGGTTAGGGTTTAATATTTTTCGAAACCATTAACCATTAATCCATTAACCAATTACCATTAACAAATTGACCACTATGGCAGAAATTAAACCCGCAGAGGTAACTGCAATACTACGGCAGGAGTTGGCCGGTTTTTCAACTGAAGCCGAAATAAAGGAAATCGGATCTGTGCTACAGGTCGGCGACGGTATAGCGCGTGTTTATGGCCTTACCAATGCACAATCGGGCGAACTTGTTGAATTTGTTAAAACAGATACCAAAGGTATAGTGCTCAACCTCGAAGAGGACAATGTGGGTATTGTGCTGTTAGGCGAATCGAAAAATATAAAGGAAGGTGACAAGGTTCAAAGGACCAAACGTATTGCCAGCATTAAAGTTGGCGAAGGTATGCTTGGCCGTGTTATCAACACTTTGGGAGAACCTATCGACGGCAAAGGCGAAATAAAAGGAACGCTTTATGAAATGCCTATCGAAAGGAAAGCTCCTGGTGTTATCTTCCGTCAGCCAGTTACCGAACCTTTGCAAACCGGTATCAAAGCTATTGATGCAATGATCCCGATTGGCCGCGGACAACGTGAGCTTATTATTGGTGATCGTCAAACGGGGAAATCTGCTATAGCCATCGATACCATTATAAACCAGAAAGAGTTCTATGAAAAAGGAACCCCGGTTTTTTGTATCTATGTGGCCATTGGCCAAAAAGGATCAACCGTAGCGAATATTGTAAAAACGCTTGAAGATCATGGTGCTATGGCTTATACGGTTATCGTAATGGCAACCGCCAGCGACCCGGCCGCAATGCAATTCTATGCACCGTTTACCGGAGCTGCCATTGGCGAGTTTTTGCGCGATACAGGCCGTTCGGCCTTAGTTATTTACGATGACCTTTCGAAACAGGCAGTTGCTTACCGCGAAGTTTCGCTGCTATTGCGCCGTCCACCAGGACGTGAAGCTTATCCAGGCGATGTTTTTTATCTTCATTCACGTTTGCTTGAGCGTGCTGCAAAAGTTATCAAAAGCGATGAAATTGCCCGTCAGATGAACGACTTGCCCGATTCTATCAAGCACCTTGTTAAAGGTGGTGGTTCATTGACAGCTTTACCAATTATAGAAACACAGGCAGGAGACGTTTCGGCTTATATTCCTACCAACGTAATTTCCATTACCGACGGGCAGATATTCCTCGAAACTACATTGTTCAATTCGGGTATCCGTCCAGCTATCAACGTAGGTATTTCGGTATCGCGGGTTGGTGGAAATGCCCAGATTAAAGCTATGAAAAAAGTAGCTGGCACGCTTAAATTGGCACAGGCCGAATACCGCGAACTTGAAGCTTTCTCGAAATTTGGTTCCGACCTTGATGCAGCTACAAAAAATATCCTCGACAAAGGTGCGCGTAACGTTGAAATCCTGAAACAACCGCAATATTCACCGGTTGCTGTAGAAAAACAGATTGCGATTATTGCTTGTGGTACCCGTGGGCTTTTGCAGAAAGTGCCTATTAAATCAATCCGCGATTTTGAGGCCGATTTCCTCCACCATTTGGAAATTAATCACAAAGGTTTGTTGGATGATTTGCGGCAAGGAAAACTCGACGACCAGATTCTTGGCACCATCGACAGTGTAGCAAAAGAGATTGCAGCAAAATATATTTAATAAAGTTCCGGCACTTTCAAATTGTTTGAAAGAATGGGCATTACGTTAGTGTTTAACTCAATTCTATGCCGAATTTAAAAGAAGTACGGATTAGGATCGCTTCGGTAAAATCGACACAGCAGATCACAAGTGCCATGAAAATGGTGGCAGCATCGAAGTTGCGCAGGGCTCAGAATGCCATTCTGAAAATGCGTCCTTATGCAGCAAAACTTAAAGATATACTGCAAAACCTTAGCGCAAGCCTCGATTCGGGAGACGCAAATTTGTACTCGCAACAACGTAATGTTGAGAAAGTACTGTTGGTTGTTATTACATCCAACCGTGGGCTTTGCGGAGCGTTCAACACCAATATTTTACGAACTGCCGTCCAGCGGATGCAAACCGAATACCCAAAACAGTTGCAATCGGGTGCTATCGGCGTTGTAACCATTGGGCGTAAAGCTACCGAGTTCTTTAACAAGCGCGGGATGAATGTGATTTCTTCCCATGATCCTATTTTTGACAACCTTTCTTATGACAATGTTTCAGTGATAGCATCCACTGTGATGGCTGCGTTTACAAAAAAGGAATTCGACAGGGTGGATATTGTTTACAACCAGTTTAAAAATGCTGCCGTTCAGCGTGTTGTTGTTGAGCAGTTCCTACCAGTAGAAGCCCCGGCTGCAAATGCCGCTGTTGCAAAAAGCAATAACGATTTCATCTTTTTGCCTTCAAAAGAGGAAATTGTGGAGGAACTTATCCCGAAATCGCTTAAAATACAATTCTATAAATCAATCCTCGATTCGTATGCCTCTGAACATGGCGCTCGGATGACAGCCATGCATCAGGCAACCGATAATGCAGGCGATCTGATCAAAGAGCTTAACTTAGCGTATAACAAAGCTCGTCAGGCATCAATTACCAAAGAAATCTTAGAAATTGTTAGCGGAGCAGAAGCGTTGAAAAACAAATAATTCTGAAGCCGTATTCTGATAGGAAACAAAGAGTTTTTTTCTTTGTTTCCTATTTTTTTTCAAAAGGGAGACTCATCAGGCAAGTTTAAACACTATCCCTTTACCATACGAAAGGATTCGTGCGGTAGCAGGGTGTTTATTTAAATAAGAACCCAATTTTCAGGCCAGATGAAAAGGATATAGGAACGCTGCTATTGGCAATCGAAAAGCCATAATGATAATTGGTATTATCAGAGGATGAAAATCCATAACCAAGGCCGAAATAGAAGTCGATCAAAAAAGCATTATCGACAATCCATTGTTTTCCCATTACTATTTGCATAACTCCCGAAACAACAGTTTCTCTTTGTGTTGTTTGCTGATATGGGTAAATATATTCATAAGTATCCCTTCCAAAGGTAGCCAACCCTAACTCAGGTTTGAAATATGCACCTTTCAATACATGGGCATAACGCATTCCGCGCAGATAAAAATCGGGATCTTTGATAAATTTATACCCAAATTTTACAAAAGCACCACTTGGGTTTTCATCCCAGTTATCGACCCCCAAACCGATAATGCCAAGTGTGCCCTCGACACTTCTACTTGGCTTTAAACTTCTTTCATAACTAAAACTAGTGCTGCCGTATAATGGTGATAAAAAGTTGATTTTCAGCGCGTTCTTTTTATTGTCTGCGTAGTTTTCAGGATTAGTCATCTCCTTTTGAAAACTCATTTCTTTACCATTCTCAAAGATAATCTTGGCAACTTTGTCTTTATCAATGGCAAATGTAACATCTGCAGAGTACTCGGGTAAGGTATATTTTATTTCATCCAAACCAATCTCTTTGATCTTGCACTTTATCGTAATGGAGTCTTTATTTAATATTACATCTTGTGCAACAATTGATTGCGACAAGGCAATTACTAAAAACATGATGGCAAAGAATAATTTTGTTTTCATTGATTTCGAAGTTTAAGCCGTTACAAAGATATAAATATCAAACATAAATACTTCAAATATCGCGCCATTGTGAATATTTTCACATTGTATTATCCCAGTTTTGTTTTTTAGAAATTAACAGCACGCATCTTATTCTTTTGCCATTTAGGGATATTTCCTTATGGTTTATTTTTCGAGCCAAGAACATCAAACCTTTAACATTCGGCAACCTACCCACAAACCCCGGAAAGCACCAGCCGCTTGATTTTCGACACTAATTGATCCGACTCGAAAAAATTGAGAGTTTGCTGCCCGTCCGACAAGGCTTCTTCGGGTTTTTCGTGGACTTCGTAAATTACGCCATCTGCACCGCTGATGATAGATGCAAGTGCCAGTTTGGCCACATAATTCCGTATGCCTACTCCATGCGAAGGGTCGGCAATAACTGGCAGGTGTGATTTTTCCTTCAAAACCTGAATGGCATTTATGTCGAAGGTGTTGCGGTAGGCGGTTTCGAAAGTACGTATGCCCCTTTCGCATAAAAGGAGCTTTTCGTTTCCCTTGCTAAAAACATATTCGGCGGAATGCAGCAACTCCTCGATAGTGCCACTGATGCCCCTTTTTATAAGCACAGGTTTGTCGATTTCGCCCAAGGAATCGAGCAGGTTGAAGTTTTGCGAATTGCGTGCGCCTACCTGGAAAATATCAACATAAGGCATCATTTCCTCTATTTGCGAAACCTGCATCACCTCGGTAATGATTTTTATGCCGCGTGGCGCACACAGCGAATGCATCATTTTTAGCCCTTCCACGCCTGCGCCACGGAATGCATAAGGCGAACTGCGGGGTTTAAACACTCCGCCGCGCATGATCCTGATATTGTTTTTTACCAGGTGTTCGACTATTTTTTGCATTTGCTCCTCGCTTTCAACTGAGCATGGCCCGGCCATGATGCTGATGCCGTTGCCGCCTATGCTTACGCCATCGCCAAGATCAATTGCGGTATTGCTGACCTTCCATTTCTTACTTACCAGCTTATAACTGTCGGAAACTATATGCACATCCTTTACCCCGGCCCTATTGCCGATGGTGCGTATATCGATCTCTTTCTTACCGATGCAGACCAGATAGTTTTCGGCCTGGGTTTTTACTTCCGTGATGTTATATTTGTCGAGCATCAGCGCTTCGCAAAGTTGGTTTTTCTGGTCTGCCGTGATGTTGCTTTTTAATTGGATAATCATTTGCCGATTAAGTTAATTGTTTTTATCTTGTTGATAAATTGAGGGATATCGCTCTTCAAGTTTTTGCTTTGTGATATATTAGATATAAATGCACTCCCGATTATTGCGCCATCGGCGAGCGCACAAGCTTGCAGGTAATCGACCCGGCTGTTGATTCCAAAACCGATGATTACCGGGTTTTTCAGTTTCATTGCGGTTATGTTTATTATGGATCCGGTTTGCATCTCCGATTGGTTGCCGGTGGTGGTATTTCCGGAAACGAGGTAAATAAAGGCGTTGCTTATGCCATCAATTTCGTGGATACGTTTTTCGGAAGTGGATGGCGTGATGAGGAAAACCGGCGAAACTCCGGATTTATCAGCAAATGGTTTGTGCTCCTTTAGGTATTCCTTTATCGGTAAATCCGGGATAATTATATGCCTGACACCGCTTTCGAAACACTTGCTGTAAAATGCTTCGATACCCATGGCCAGCAAACTGTTCAGGTATCCCATCAGCAGATAGGGCTTCGTGATTTTACCTTTAACAGCTTTGAGTTGCGAGAACAAAAGTTCCAACGTCATCCCATTGTGTAAAGCAACGGTACTCGAATGTTGGATTACAGGCCCATCGGCTAAAGGATCGGAAAATGGGATTCCAATCTCTATAAAATTAACCTCTGTATCATTTAAAATGCTTAAAATTTCTCCTGTGCTGTCTATCCTAGGGAATCCGGCAGTAAAAAATACCGAGAGGTTATTGTGGTTGTTTTCGCGTATTGCTTTTTGTAAAGTGCGCATGTTACAAATATTTTAGGTAGGTATCCATATCCTTGTCGCCCCTGCCGGAAAGGTTTATTACAACAATATCGGTTGGTTTGAATTTCATCTTTGGCAAAACTGCAAAGGCGTGGGCTGATTCGAGTGCGGGGATTATGCCATCCAATTTTATCAATTCCTTTGCAGCTTTCAGTGCTTCATCGTCGGTAATGGCTAAATAACTTGCTTGTTTTGTTTCGTGCAAGTGAGCGTGCAACGGGCCGATGCCTGGATAATCAAGCCCAGCCGAAATACTGTAAGGTTCGGTTATTTGCCCATCCTTGTTTTGCATCAGGTACGTTTTCGAACCGTGGATAATGCCTACCGAGCCAATTGTGAGGGTGGCTGCGGTTTCGTGCGAATCAATTCCTTTTCCGGCGGCTTCGGCACCAATCAGTTTTGTTTTTTTCGATTTCAGGAAATGGTAAAAAGCCCCGGCAGCATTGCTTCCTCCGCCCACACAAGCAATTACATAGTCAGGCTCTGCTTCACCGGTTTGTTTCAGTAACTGCCTCTTAATTTCTTTGCTGATAACAGACTGGAAATGTGTTACCATATCGGGGTATGGATGTGGCCCAACCACCGAACCAATGATATAATGTGTGTCGGCGGCATGGTTGATCCAATAGCGGATAGCATCGTTCGTGGCATCCTTCAGGGTTTTGGTCCCGCTTACCGAAGGGATTACTGTGGCTCCCAACATTTTCATCCGGGCCACATTCGGAGCCTGACGGGCAATATCGGTTTCGCCCATAAAAACCACGCACGACAACCCAAGTAATGTACAGGCAGTTGCTGTTGCCACACCGTGCTGACCGGCGCCTGTTTCGGCCACGATTTTTTGCTTGCCCATCATTTTTGCCAGAAGTGCTTGCCCAAGTGCATTGTTTATTTTGTGTGCACCGGTATGGTTGAGGTCTTCGCGCTTTAAAAAAATGCGGGCTTTGTACCTTTCCGATAGGGCTGCTGAAAAATAAAGTGGCGTGGGGCGGCCAACGTAATCTTTAAGCAGCGATTTCAACTGCTTTTGGAAAACAGCGGAGGCAATAATTCTTTTATAGTTTTTCTGTAGCTCATCTACGTTGTTAAAGAGCAATTCGGGGATATAGGCACCACCGAATTTCCCGTAATAACCATCACTTGTTTGGGTATATGTTTTCATTTTTTTCTATGGGATCCACCCGTCGTTAGTTATACTGCGCCCGTTCAGGGCTAGTTTTTGTTTCGCAAATTTCTTTGTACAAATTCAAAGCAATAATTTCTTTGACAATTTAGCATTAATTACATTTTCATAATTTTCACTTCTTCACTTCTTGAGGTCTTCCCTCATATTTCTCATTCATCCATCAGGGCAAACAACTGTTTAATCTTTTCAATATCTTTCTTCCCCGGTGCGGTTTCAAACTTTGAATTGACATCTATCCCAATCAGTTTTTCATGCCTTATTTTTTTGATATGGTCAAAGTTTTCCAAACTTATCCCGCCGCTTAAATAGAACGGCTTATCCAATTCGTAAGCATCGAGCCAACGCCAGTCGAAAGCTTTTCCGGTACCGCCATACTTTTCGCTTTGCGTATCAAAAAGGAACAAATGGCAAGATTCGTTGTACAATTTTGCTGTTTCAAAGGAGGTTTCATCCTTTATCGAAATGGTTTTTATTACCTCGGTTTTATCCTTGAAATAGTTGCAAAATTCCGGTGGTTCATCGCCATGTAGCTGGATACTATCCAACCGAAATGTTTTCAGGATTTGCTCGACTTCAGCAATTTCGGCATTAACAAATACACCGGTTTTTTTGATCTGGTTTGGTATTTCGTTCAAACCTTCTTCAATCAGCTTCCCATACACGTAGCGCGGCGAACGATGGTAAAAAATAAATCCCAGGCGCGAAATCTTCATCGGAATGAGTGCCCTGATTGTTTCGGTGTTGGTTATCCCGCAAACTTTAAGCTGCATGGTTTTCCTTTTTTAGTCTGTTGATTTGATTGATAAATTCGGCACAGGCTTTCTCTGGTTCCGGATGTTTCATAAAGTAGGAGCCTATCAAAAACCCATTGTATCCCAACTGTTTAAGTTCAAGAACAATTTCCGGACCCTCAATTCCACTCTCCGAAATTTTCATAAACCCTTTGGGAATAAGGTTTGCCATAGATTTTGATGTGGTGATATCAATTTTCATGGTTTCGAGGTTACGGTTGTTTACACCGATTATGTCAATTTCGGGATTGATTTTATCTAATTCGTGTTCGGCATGGAGTTCGAGGATTACTTCCATTCCAAGTTTATGGGCCAGGGCTGAAAGTTTTTCAATTTCATCCTTGCCCAATATGGCGGCAATCAGCAAGATAACATCAGATCCAATTGATCTGGCTTCAATAATCTGGTATTCATCAACGATAAAATCCTTGCGCAAAATCGGGCAGAAATTGTATTTTCTCGCTGTGGTAAGATCGGCATTGCTGCCCCCGAAAAACTTTTTGTCGGTGAGCACCGATAAAGCACTTGCCCCGGCTTGCATGTAACCGATGGAGAGTTTTTCAACTTTTATATAT
>CAIRHD010000557.1 GCA_903878265.1 uncultured Bacteroidales bacterium
AAGGAAAAAGGCTCAAGCATGGGTTTTAACCCCGACAATGTCTGCCTGATTCCGATCAATAATGCAAGGCAAAGGTTTGCACGTCCGAATGCTTCATACAGTATCAATGTGCATGTTACCGATGGCGAAAAACTTGAAGCTGCCATTGACGAAGCTACTGGGATATTCAGGATAGTGCGGCAAGTTGCTGTGGGGCAGGATGATAGTTTCGATATCTCGAAAAGTGATAATTTGGCAAGCATGCTGTTTGATAGCCTGAGCTATCTACGAATGGCAGCAATTATAATCGGTGCAATTACTTTGTTGGGCGCAGCAATCGGTTTGATGAATATTATGTTGGTTTCTGTAACCGAGCGCACCCGCGAAATTGGTATCCGTAAAGCAATTGGTGCAACCAGACACACAATCCGCAACCAATTTTTGGCCGAAGCCATTGTAATTGCCCAAATCGGTGGTTTTCTGGGGATTATTTTAGGAATAGCAATTGGCAACGCCCTGGCACTTTCAATTGGAACCAGTTTCATAATACCCTGGCAGTGGATAATTTGGGGCGTAAGTTTATGTTTTGTGGTAGCACTGGTTTCAGGGATTATTCCAGCGGTAAAAGCTGCCAAACTCGATCCTATTGATGCTTTGAGGTATGAGTAAAAGTACCTTATAGATAATTTTAGAGTTGTCAAAAACCTGTAAATCAATCATATAACGCTTCAAAAAGAATACCAGGCTTTGGATATAAAAAAACGCACATTATCCAGATGCGTTTTTTTATTTGATAGGCAAGAGCCAATTACTGTTTTGAAGTATTGAACATCAAACCAAGCTTAAATCCGATATAGAAATTATGCGAACCCTTGTAAGTGCCATCCATCTGATTGATCTGCCATTCTTTGCAGTTGATATCGGTTAACCCAATTGCCGAGTTGAGTGTAACCAACAACATACGGTTTTTTGTGTTTTTAAGTAAGAACATTTTGTTCACATCTAAATTCAGTGCGATATCAACAGGCTGATACCTATCGGTAACATCGCCGCTTTCAAGATAATTGTTTTCCAAAGGCTTTCCATCTTTACGCGTAAATTCTTGTTTTGCCTTGGTCAATATCATTATGTCTGGACCTGCCGAAAGCCAAAGCGGATGCGAGTCTGGTGTTATTCTGAGCATCAATAACAAAGGCACTTGAACATAAGTAAGTTTTAACCTCCTGTCTGCCTCAGTTTCGCGAAGCATCCCTTTGTAATTTTGCCCAAGTTTGCTCAACAAAATGGACCCATTAAAACCATATTGTTCGTTGAAATAATAACTCGCACCAACTCCACCTGTTGGGCCAAAGGTGGTGGAATATTCCATTTCGGGGTTGCCATAAGAATTTTGGTTTACAATCCAAATGCTATTAATTCCGGCTAATGCATGAATCCAAAGCGATCCTTCTTTCTGTGCTTTTATTTGGGTCGAAAACAGCAGCATTAAAATTGTTGCCGGATAAACAAGTGCGTTTCTCATAAATGTAGAGTTAATTGTTAGTTTTTGAACAGTAAAACAGTAATAAGATTTTGGGGTTATTCGGCAAATTCCATCAAGGAGATCTTTATCAATATACTGATAATAAGTATAATTGAATTGTAGCTGCCAAAAAAGCAAAAAGCTCGTTGCTGTTGCCTTCATTTCGGTGCAAAAGTACAATTACTATTGGGTTAAAAAACAGATTCTATCGCTATTTTAGTAAAAATTCTTCGATTATGGGTTTGAATATGGAGGTTGGAAGTTTGGGGTCGGAAGCATGAAATATGAGATTTTTACTTTTTTAAAAACGAATTGTTGATATGCAACGTATCAAAAAAGCTACCTTTGCCAATTAGAAACCGAAAACAATAATGCAGCTTTTCCCTTTAATTGCCGATAATTGGAAGATGGATGGTGGTGTGGCTTTTGGGGTTGTGCCAAAATCAATTTGGTCGCGATTGCATACCGCTGACGAAAACAATTGCATTTCAATTACCACACGTTGTTTGCTCATTATTCACAACGGTAGGAAAATATTGATAGATGTTGGTTTGGGCGACAAGCAAAGTGAAAAATATTATGCAGTTCGTTTCCGCGAAACCGATGTGAATATTATCAAATCGCTTGGTCAGGTTGGTTTTTGTGCGGATGATATTACTGATGTGCTATTTACCCATTTGCACGACGACCATGTCGGAGCAGCAACGAGGATCAACAAAAATGGGAATTTAGAATGTTTATTTCCAAAAGCACAATACTGGGTGTCGTATTCGCACTGGGATTGGGCATTGAACCCTAACAAGCGTGAAGGGGCGGCATTTTTCAAGGACAATTTGATCCCTCTCATGGAAAGTGGCAGGCTTCATCTACTTGAAGAAGGAACACAGCCCTTTGAAAACATAACACTAAGGTTATACAATGGCCATACCAGAGGGCAAATAATACCGCTAATTTACACAAGCAATCAAACCATTGTGTATATGGGCGATTTTATTCCCACACAATATAATATCCCGATTCCCTTTATCCCATCGGTTGATATTGAACCACTTGTTTCACTTATCGAAAAGGAACAATTTTTAAAAGAGGCCGCTGAAAAGCATTATATTCTGTTTTTTGAACATGATGTTGAAAACGAATGTTGCACTATAGTCCAGTCGGCAAAAGGCGCGGTTTCCGAACGATCATTCAAACTTAACGAAATTGAATTATATGACAATTTATGAACCAGGAACAAATGATTGAGGAGCTTAACGAAAAGTGGGCAGGTTTGGAAGCTCAGGAAATACTTGAAAAAGCATTAAATTTATTTGGCAATAAAATCATTTTTGCAACAAGTTTAGGTGCAGAAGACCAGGTGATTACATTTCAGTTGTCAAAAATTGATAAATCAGCAAATATCATAACGCTCGATACTGGCCGGGTTTTCCCGGAGACTTATGATTTGCTCCACCGCACCGTGAGCCGCTATGGAATGTCGGTAAAATCTTATTTTCCTGATACGGCGCAGGCTGAAGAAATGGTGAATTCCAAAGGGATAAACCTGTTTTACGAAAGCATCGAAAATCGGAAACTGTGCTGCCATGTTCGTAAAATTGTTCCACTTCGCAGGGCTTTACAGGGTAAAGATGCCTGGGTTACAGGATTGCGCCGCGAGCAATCCATTACACGTACCGATCTTAAAATTGTAGAGTGGGACGCATCGAACCAATTAATAAAAATAAACCCACTTTTGGAATGGAGCGAAACGCAAGTTTGGGACTATATCAAAACCAACAATATTCCTTACAATAAGTTACACGATCAAGGATTCCCAAGTATTGGTTGCCAACCTTGCACACGGGCTGTAGCCGCAGGCGAAGACTTGCGCGCTGGCCGTTGGTGGTGGGAAATGCCAGATAGCAAGGAATGTGGGCTGCATGGAGGGAAGTGAGGGATGGTTAGTGGAAAATGGTTATTGGTTAATGGAAAGTAGTTAATTCGAAATGGTTATTGGAAAATAGTGAATAGAAAATAAAAAATAGTTAATGGAAAATGGTGAGTAGAAAATGGTTAATCGGAAATAGTGATTGGGAAATAGGAATTAACCTTTGCCTTCTGACTTTTGCCTTTTGACCTTTGCCTTTTGACCTTTGCCTTTTGACCTTTGCCCTTATCAAATCCTCTATATTCTATATAATTGTAATTTATATACTTAACTGAAAACCATCTATATAGAGTGCAATGAGGATTAATTCCAAATAATTTATTACTTTTGCAGCGCTTTTAGAAGCTTAATGTATTTTTAACCAATATTTTTTAAAATGATTGAGAAACGTCAATTTCTGAAAACCAAACCT
>CAIRHD010000558.1 GCA_903878265.1 uncultured Bacteroidales bacterium
AATATTCACCCAATTCCTTGCCATCATCACGGCCAACGCCAACTCGTTTGTAGTCTGAAAAAGCAATTTCTACATCCAGAACCTGCTCTTTTAAAGCTTCTTGAAGGCCAAAAACATCAGGTTTTGCCTCGCGGATCAGCTGAAAAACATTTTCTTTTCGCTGCGCCCAGATATTGGGAGTGTCGTTAGGATTGGCAAAACGAATGTTGTAGGTCAATACATTTAGCAGAAGCGTTTGGCCTTGAGCCAAGGGAAAATTGTAAATGCCAGCCATAATGGTCAGCACAAATGCAACTTTTTGAAAGAAGGAAAAAGTCATAAGGAAATGAATAAATGTTTGAACAGGTTTTAATAAAGGCTTGATGAATGGTTGTACAAAGGTCGTCAATAAGGCAATCGATAATGTGCTAAAAAAAAGAAAAGGATAATCTTGCCAGTTTTGCTTTAATTTTATGAAATCCAGAGCCTCCAGAATACCTGAAACGAGGTAAATACTGACTTAAATCACAAAGCAGAGTTTTTCATTAGCATTATTTAAACAATGGTTTAAACAACGGAATCATCATTTTATAAGGTTACAAATGGTTAAAAACGGTTCAAGAAAACACAAGAATCAATTGCACGGAATCAATTTTAAAGTTATAATGTTAATAACAAGATGATAAAAGGGCGCATTTCTTTATTGCCCCACGTTTGTTATTTGGCAATAGATTTCTATCTTTGCAGGCTCAAAAAATAAAGTTTATCTAACTACCTAAATTCTAAACACATGCAGAATAAAGGCACAATACGTTTCTTTGCAATAGCATTTGCCGTAGTGTCACTTTTCCAACTTTCATTCACTTTGGTAACAACAATTACCGAAAATAAAGCGAAGAAATATGCCACAAACGAACAGGCTCTATCCTTGGCTAAGCAGTTAGCAAAAAACGATGCCCTACTTGAAGCCTCCCTGAGAGATTCCATTCAGGAAGCACGTACACG
Source organism: uncultured Bacteroidales bacterium (assembly GCA_903878265.1). Lineage (GTDB taxonomy): Bacteria > Bacteroidota > Bacteroidia > Bacteroidales > UBA4417 > UBA4417. The sequence continues at coordinate 985 of CAIRHD010000558.1, forward strand.
CTACTATCTTGATTCGGTAGCCAACCAACCCGTTTATAACATACTTCTCCGTAAGTACACTTACAAGGAGTGTCTCGACCGCGAAATAAACCTCGGCCTTGACCTTAAAGGCGGTATGAATGTTACAATGGAAGTTTCCGTTGCCGATGTGGTAAGAGGAATGTCGGGCAATAGCACAAACCCTGTTTTTACTAAAGCAATGGCTATGGCTAATGAGAAACAGAAAACTAGCCAGGCAAACTTTGTTACCTTGTTCGGCGAGTCGTTCAAACAGATAGATCCTAATGCCAAGCTTTCAGCGATTTTTGGCCGAATGGAATTACGCGAAAAAATCAGGCCTAGTTCAACCAATGAAGAGGTGTTAGCGGTTGTACGTAAGGAATGTGATGATGCCTTTGATCGTACTTTCAATATTCTCCGCAACCGTATCGACCGCTTCGGGGTTTCGCAGCCTAATATCAGCAAACATGCCACCAGCGACCGTATCCTTATAGAGTTGCCAGGCATAAAGGATTCAGACCGCGTACGTAAACTCCTCCAAGGATCGGCAAAACTAGAGTTTTGGGAAACTTATAAATTCAGCGAGTTAGCAGGAATCTTCAGTGAAGCTAACAAACGCCTCAATTCTATGGGTGGATCCATTGATACCACGGCCAAAAAAGCGGATTCGCTTGCTTCTAAACCCGATTCAAGTAGTGTTGCAAAAGCCGATACAACTAAAAAAACAAGTCTTGCCGATAAGTTGAAACAGGATACAACTGCTGCCGGCAAAGAACAGCAGATTGAAAAATACAGGAAAGAAAACCCTTTGTTTTCTTACCTTCAGCCAGCTTATCAGCAGCAAAACGGACAAACTTTTGCCACTAACCGCGCAACAGTTGGTTATGCAGCAATAAAAGACACTGCACGTATCAATGTTATGTTAGCTAAAGTTAAAGGGATGTTCCCACGCAATTGTCAACTTGCTTGGACTGTAAAACCTGAAAAGGAAGCTCCAGAAGTTCTCGAGTTGATGGCCCTCAAATCGACCAACCGCGAAAATACCGCAGCACTTTTTGGCGATGTTATTGTAAGTGCTTCCCAGGATTTTGATCAGAATGGTCGGGTTGAAGTTTCGATGGGCATGAATAATGTTGGGGCAAAGATATGGAAGAACCTTACAAGGGATAACGTTGGTAAACAAGTAGCAATTGTTCTTGACGGCTACGTGTATTCGGCTCCAAATGTAAATGATGAAATCCCTAACGGACGTTCATCTATTTCAGGGAATTTTAGTGTTGAAGAAGCACAGGATTTGGCAAATGTGCTCAAAGCTGGTAAGTTACCTGCACCTGCTCATATTGTTGAAGAAGCTGTTGTAGGCCCAACTCTTGGAAAAGAGGCTATCAATGCAGGATTATGGTCATTTATTGTGGCTTTTGCTCTGACTCTCTTATACATGATATTCTATTACAACAAAGCTGGTTTAGTTGCTAACGTTGCACTTGTAGTAAACCTCTTTTTTGTCTTCGGCGTTCTAGCATCCATAGGTGCTGTACTTACCCTTCCTGGTATCGCTGGTATAGTTCTAACTCTTGGTATGGACGTTGATAAAAACGTTATTATTTACGAGCGTATCCGTGAAGAATTAAGAGCGGGAAAAGGACTTCGTCTAGCAATCGATGATGGGTATAGGCATGCGCTGTCTGCAATTATCGACAGTAACGTTATTACCCTTCTAACCGGTATTGTACTCTACATTTTTGGTTCAGGACCTGTTCAAGGATTTGCTACTACACTTATAATTGGTATCATAAGTTCAATGTTCTGTGCAATCTTCATTACTCATCTATTGTTTTCTTGGATGCTTGGTAAAAATATGAAGATCACACTTTGGAACAAATTCACAGAGAATATTTTAACCCATACCAAAATAGATTTTATCGGAATGAGAAAAACATTCTATATCATTTCTGGCGCATTGGTTTTCATTGGTATAGTTTCATTGTTTACCAGAGGACTAAGCTATGGTATAGATTTCGCTGGAGGACGTACCTATATAGTTCGATTTGATAAGGAAGTACGTACTGACAATATCCGTCAGGTTTTATTAAAGGAATTTGGTCAGGAGCCTGAAGTAAAAACATTCGGGAAGAACAACCAAGTCAAAATCACAACTTCTTTTATGATTGATGATGCTTCGCCTAAAGTGGATTCAATTGTTGAAGCACACTTGTACATTGGTCTCAGCCCTTTATATAAAGATAAAATTTCACAAGCGGATTTTCTGGCTCATACCGACAAGAAAGCTTATGGAAAGATGAGTTCTCAGAAAGTTCAGCCAACCATTGCATACAGTCTTTTAGTAAAAGCGTATTATGCGGTTTTCTTTACTTTATTGATTGTTTTTGCTTACATTGTTTTACGCTTCCGTAAATGGCAATGGGGGGTTGGGGCTGTTGTCTCACTGTTCCACGATACTTTTATAGTAATTACCATTTTCTCGGTATTACATGGATTTTTACCTTTCAGTCTTGATATTGACCAGCATTTTATTGCTGCAATCCTCACGATTATCGGGTATTCGATTATGGACTCTGTGATCATCTTCGACCGTATCAGGGAATATACTACTCTTTATCCTAAACGTAATTTGCAGGAAACAATGGATGCCGCTATTAACAGTACTCTTGGCCGTACTTTGAATACTTCCGGTATTACTTTTATGGTTCTTCTGGCTATGTTCCTGTTTGGCGGTGAAGTAATCAGAGGATTCACTTTTGCACTGCTTCTTGGTGTTGCTGTTGGTACATACTCATCCATTTTAAATGCTACTCCAATTGCTTATGATTTGATTATGTGGCAACGCAAACGTAATGCTGAAAAATTGAAATTATCGGAGAAAAAATAAAACTCTGAATTTAATAAAAAATAAGCCCTGGAAATTCCGGGGCTTTTTTTGTGCCACAATCTTCTGGCAAATTTTTAGAAATTGGTATTTCTGGCAGCCAAGCAAGTTGATGTATTTCAACTTTTCGATTTTGTTAAACATATATAAATCAATAGCTTGAGGTAGAAATTCATTCTTGTGATAAAATCCAATACTGTAAAACACAAAAAATATATTGTTTGTAATATTGGCCGAATTCCTATTCAATCAATAATAATTACCTTTGAAAATCAAAAAACATAAATAAACGGAGTAACATTGTTAAAATTCAATTTTATGAAACGCAGACTGCACTTCATGCTTTCCTTCACTATCCTTTTTATTGGGGTTCTTATTTTTACCCAAGCAGCTTATTGCCAAGAACAGGACACTTTAAAAAAAGGACGAAAGAACACGGTGAAGTTTAACCTTACCAATCCTATGCTTTTTGGAAGCAATAATTTCATACTTGGTTATGAGAGGACTATTGGAAAGCACCAATCATTCTCGGTTCACGCTGGCACGTTTATGATGGGCAGGATTTTTAATATTAACACAGATTCTATAAAAAGTCTAAACAAGAATGTTAAAAGCCAAGGTCTCAGCCTGAGTGGCGATTACAGGTTCTATCTTGCAAAAGAGAATAGGTACAATTCGCCACATGGCTTGTATATAGGGCCGTATTTCGCATTTAATTCTTTTAAAAGGGATTTTAAGTTCGAGGCTGAAACAGAAGCTTTTACTGGAGAGTTAAATGCTGATTTCAACTTTAGGGTTACCACATTGGGCTTTCAATTGGGCTACCAGTTTGTTTTTTGGGATCGTCTATCATTGGATATGATTTTGTTTGGGCCTGGCGGTTCGGTGTATAAAATGAAAGCTGATTTAAGCACCTCACTTGATGTAGAACAGCAGGCTGAATTGTTCAAAAAAATAAATGAAGTACTTGGTGAGAAAATTCCCGGATATAATTTAGTTCTCAATTCAGGATCATTCGAGAAATCCGGATCGATGAAAACAACTTCAATTGGCTATAGGTATATTGTAATGGTGGGGTTCAGGTTTTAGTTCGGATGGCAAGTTTCACATTTGAAAAGGAATTTAACACAGTCAGTAATAATTAAGCCTTTAAAATATTCTCTTTGCAAAGGTGATAAAATACTAATCCTTATGGCAATACATTACATGATAGAGTGTTACGGAAACACGCTCAGGGTTAAAGCTACCGGAAAGGACGATAATCTCGAACAAGTTGAAAATTATGGGATTGCAGTATTAGAGGCTGCTATTTCATGCGGTTGTGCAAAGGTTTTATGCGACGAAACAGAGTTGGAGTATTCCCTCGATACATTCGACTCGTTCGAGTCTGCCAAATTTATTGCCGAACATGCGCCGAAAATTTCAAAGACTGCCATTGTTTGTAAACCTTCGAACTCCTTGGATGCTGATTTTTGGGAAACAGTAGCAGTAAACCGGGGATTGCAGGTAAAAATGTGCAAAACCCTTGATGAAGCCGAGGAATGGCTGAAATAAAGTTTCAAACCAGGTTTATAGTTTATGCCGGCAACCCATCGAGATACCAGTATCAGAACGCCGAACCAATAATCAACAATTGCGCTCTATCTGCTTCAAATTCCCTACTTTTGTGCGGTATTTAGCTTTTAAGAGCTTATTGTCTATACCATGCAATTTGTCAATCCATTATTTCTTTTTGGTTTACTCGCAGTCGCGATACCTATTGTAATTCACCTGTTCAATTTCAGGCGGTTCCGTAAGGTTTATTTTACCAACGTAAGGTTTTTGCAGGAGCTTAAGCAACAAACCCAGAAACAGTCACAAATTCGCCACTTGCTTATCCTTGCCATAAGGATTATAGCAATTGCCACACTTGTTCTTGCCTTTGCCCAACCGTATATCCCTTTTTCCGACAAGCAATCGCGTATTGCTTCAAGAAATGCGGTGAGTGTTTTTGTTGACAATTCCTTTAGCATGGAAGCTGTTGGTACAAATGGAACTTTGCTCGATGAATCAAAAGTAAAAGCCCGTGAAATAGTATCTGCCTACAAATCAACAGATTTATTCCAGTTGCTGACAAGTGATTTCGAAGGCAAGCACCAGCGCTTTGTTACCCGTGATGAGTTCCTTACTATGCTTGATGAGGTAAAAGTTTCGCCTTCGGCACATTCGTTCAGCGAAATTGTGCGCCGACAAAACGATTTGCTCAAAAGCGAACTCACTTCACGCCGGACTTCATTCATTGTTTCCGATTTTCAAAAATCATCTTTCAGCACGGTTGATTTTCAAAATGATTCCTCAGTAAACACTTATCTGGTTCCTCTCAAGTCCTCAGTTGTAGCCAATGTTTATATCGATACTTGTTGGTTTGTTCAACCTACCCAACAACCGGGCAAAACCTCCTTGCTTTCGGTAAGGATTTGGAATAAATCCGAAAACGACCTCGAAAAAATCCCTCTCAAACTGATTATCAACAACCAACAAAAATCTGTTGCCACCATTGATATAAAAGCAGGAATGTCAACAACAATTGAATTGCCTTTTACGATTCATCAAGCTGGCCCTCAGCATGGTTTGCTACAGGTAACCGATTATCCGGTAACTTACGACGATAAATTCTATTTTTCCTTTGATGTTCTTTCGTCAATAAATGTGCTTGCCATAAACGGAGGGAGCGAAAATCGGTTTCTGGATGCGCTGTACAAACAGGATTCGTCCATACAGTTCACTAACCTGAACGAGAAATCACTTGATTATGGTAGCCTTCCAAAATTCGACCTGATTGTTTTTAACGAAATCCCAAGCATATCATCAGGTTTATCGGATGAAATAAAACGATATGTAGGCAATGGAGGAACAATTGTTGTCCTTCCTGCCGCCAATGCTGACTTAGCATCTTACAATAGTTTTCTGACATCGCTCAACGCACCTGTCTATCAAAAGCTCGATACCACTGATACCAAAGTAGTAAAGTTGAGTGAGGAAAGTTATCTTTTCCGCGATGTTTTCGAGAAAAGCCAGGGCAAGCAGGTTGTGTCGGCCAATACCGATCTGCCAACAGTAAATAAGCATTACCCGATTTTATTTTCTGCATCCATGCTTACAGCTCCTTTAATGGGTATGCTGAACGGCAGGGAATTCCTTACGCTTACCGGAAACGGATTAGGTCAGGTATTGCAATTCGCTGTGCCACTCGATGCTACATTCAGCAATTTTGCGCAACAAGCATTATTTGTGCCAGTGCTTTATAATATTGCACTTATCAGCCATCCTTCGCATAACCTTTACAGTATTATCGGCGAAGATAAGGCTATCCGGATTGGCACCAAAGTTCCAGATGGGGATAAAGTGTTTAAAATAAAATCGCTGCAGGGTGATTTTGAAATGATACCGCAAACCAACACAGCTGGAAATACTGTGAATGTTTTTGTTGGGAACCAGATTCCAATGGCTGGCAATTTTGAACTTGTCAACGATATAAAGCTAATAACATCACTATCATTTAATTACAATCGGGGCGAGAGTAACCTTAGCTGTAACAGTGTTGACGAATTGGAAAGCTTGCTGAGCAGGGCACATCTGGATTCCTTCATTGTGATGAAAACAGGGCAGAAGCCTTTAAATGAAGTAATTGCTTCGATAAATAGTGGTACACAGCTTTGGCGTTATTTTATCTGGCTTGCTTTGTTGCTTTTATTAGCTGAAATTTTGTTGATAAGATTCTTTAAAAAATAGATGTGCAAACTTTATAAATTACTTACTAAGAGTAATTTTGCAGCAAAATTGGAAATGGGGTTAGTTAATAGTTAATGGGGAAATGGTTAATGGATATTTTGCGTAAAA
>CAIRHD010000559.1 GCA_903878265.1 uncultured Bacteroidales bacterium
CCATCGAAAAAAAGCATCAAAACCACAAAAGCCACGCCTGTTAGCAGGTATTTGTTCTTAAAAATTGAAGGTATTTTATTGTAGAGCTTTTTAAACATTATGAGGCAAAGGTATTAAAAAAAGGCTTTGGGGAGTGGGGATTAGGGGTTTTCTAAGTTCAAGGTTCAATGCTTCGCGTTCAATTGTTCAAATGTTCAATTGTTCTTCTGTTCAAATGTTCAATTGCTTCGCATTCAAGGTTCAAATGCTTCGATTCTATTGTTCTACTGTTCAAATCCTAAATTGTTCAATCATTTGTCTCAAATCTTCAATTGTTCCCTGCACCAATCCTCACATTTTCACATTCCTTAATTTTCAAATCCCCTATTTACAGCCCTATCTCTTCCGCAATCCCAGTCATTGCACCTATAGCAATTGCGGCAAATTGCTCTATCGGTATGCCAATCAATTCACATTCAAGTATATTTTCGCGTTTTACCGAAGCTGCAAACGCTTTTTCTTTCATTCGTTTTACTACGGATTTCGTTTTCACTGAAGCGATTTTTTTATCTGGATAAACCAAAGCTGTTGCCATTACCAGTCCGGTTATTGTTTCGCCGGCAGCCAGCGCATGTTGAAATTCGGTGCTGCGTTCCTTCCCTGTTGCCATTTCGTTGTGCATGCCGATTGCATCAACAATGTCTTCGTCCACGCCCATTTCTATAAGCCATTTTGCTGCTACCGGCCCATGGGTATAAGGGTCGGCATTGGTAACTTCCACATCCAGATCGTGCAAAAGTCCAGCCTGTGCCCAAGCAGCGGAATCGCGGCCCAAATGGTTTGCCAACGCAGCCATAACAGCCTCAGAAGCAAGGCTATGTGCAATCATCTTTTCATTCTTTACATATTTTTGCAGCAATTCGAGTGCTTCTTCGCGTAACAAAATCATTATTTTGGGGTTTAGGAGTTGGGGATTAGGGGTTTAAGGAAGTTTATAATTCCTATATTAATGTAATTCCATTATTGCCAACACCATTTTCAAACCAATATTTGATGTATGGTATTCATTATCAATTATTATTGCTGTACTTTCTTTCATTTTGCAAAGTTATCAAAAAACAGTTTTTAAATCTGTTTTCACCAATTGAATTGAATATTTTTGCAGCTCATTTTCAAACCATTTGCCATGAATAACTTACGTATTCTATTCCTTGCGTTTCTTCTGCTGCCTTTATTTTCGTTTGCCCAAGAAAGTGAATTGTATAAATTCTTGAAATCAATTGCCGGGGCCGAGGTTCAGAAAAAAGACACATCTGCGTTTAATGAATTCTATATCATAATGTTGCCACAAGCTGTTGATCATAATAATCCAAAAAGCCCAACATTTAAACAACGTATTTTTGTTGGCTTTAAAGGTTTCGACAAGCCGACCGTGATGGAAACTGAGGGTTACGGAGCCGAATGGGTTTCTACAAGAACCATGTCGGAGCCGACCCGATTATTGCAAGCCAATCAACTGTATGTGGAACACAGGTATTTTGGGCCTTCAACACCAAAGCC